>NZ_JAMYQP010000031.1:0-85255 GCF_040320945.1 Mesorhizobium sp. M0587 | reverse complement strand
CGCCTGCGCGACCGGAGCGAGGTCGAGCAAAGGCAATTGCGGGGACTGACATGAAGATCGACTTCGAAACCAACGTTTTCCCGCTATTTCATCCGCAAAGCGTGGATGATCTCAAGGACCCGTGTCCCGTCTTCGACGGCAGGGTGTGGCACGTCTTCGGCTCAAGCGGCACGGTGAGCACCGAGACGTGGAGCATCCTGCATGCGACGGCGCCCGAGCTATATGGGCCGTGGACCGAACACGAGTCGATCAAACTTCCTATCAATGGCACAGGGGTAGCGGCTCCAGGTGTAATCCACGAGAGCGGCGTCTTTCACATGTTCATCCAGACGGAGTTCATGAAGTCTGGGGGCCGCTGTGAGCACGCCGTTTCCAACGACGGATTCCATTGGGTGGTTCTCAGCCCGGCAATCCTTGCCATCCCGAACACGGACGAGGATGGGGTGTACGATCCGCATCCTGCAATCATTGGCGGCAAGCGCTATCTCGTTTATTCCGCCATGCCAAACTTCACCCGGGTGCCACAGCCCGACATCTATCTTGCACGGAGCCAATCCGACTCGTGGTTCGGTCCCTGGAAGCGGATCGGCAAGATCCTCGACCACAATGATGTTCCTCACCACAATGCGAGAGAGGATCCCGACTACGAATGGGGCATAGAAGGCGCACAACTGGTCGAGTTGCCGGACGGCCGCGTGCTTCTCAACGCCACTTGCTTTCTCCCAAATAGCCTTCGGGGGAACCGGCAACGGGTATTTTTTGCCATTGCTGACGAGGTGAGTGGACCTTACGTCTCGATCGGCCCAGTGCTCGAACCAGGGCAACCGGGCGAGAACGGTCACTCGACAGTGATGATCCAAGGCAGCCAACTTTCACTGTTCTACCAAAGCCGGGTTGCAGCGACCGATCACCGGTGGCGCTACGGCTTGGCGAAATGTGACGTCGCTCTGTTTTCAAAAGTTGCATGATCCTTACGGCTGCGGCCGGCAATCCTGGCGCTGATTGGCTGCAGACGTCGGTCGCGCCATCGGCGGCACCGTAGGTGCCATGCTGCCCAATCCCGCAATGAAGATGAACGGCTGGATGGCTGTCGCGAGAAGCTTCGCGAACCTCCGAGACCATGTTCGACCGGTGCTCCTCGATCACCAGCAGGTAGCGCCGACGCATATGAGACAGTGAATCGCGAAGCTGGCAGGCAAGACAAGATCGTCACGCCGATGCACAGACTTCAAGGGCGAGAGACGCCTCGTTGAGCGCGCTGTGACAGGCCCGAGCACTTCGGAGAATGCTGAGCCACCCAATCTAGTTGCTTGTCACATTGCTAGGGTGACGGCTTCCAACGAGGCTTATCAGCCGGTTTTGATCCTCAGCAGGATGTCCTGGTCATAATTTCCAAACCCCTTGCCGAAAATATTGATCCCGCCAGGACGCTTGGCATCATCCTTGACGCCGATGCGGACGCGGATTGAATGATGGCTTTTGAGGTCCAGTGCGGCGAGGCTGGTTTCAGAAATCCTGATGCCGTCGACATAGGTGCCGTCGGTAGAAATCCGCCAATTCTTCAGCTTGCCATATTGGGAGCCCTTGAGCTTCCACCAGGACGGTGTGAAGACGCCGCGCTTGTCGCCGAAATCTCCGGGTGACGTCCAGGTGCCGACATCGAAGCCATTGATCGTCAGCGTGATGTCGGAGGGCCAGTCGGCGCTCGTGCCTGGCACTTCAGAGGACAGCTCTACCGCCACTTCGAGTTCGGTGATCTCGGCATTGGCCAGCTTGGCATTGTTGGGAAACTGGTATTCGACAAAACCGCGCGTGAACCACAACAGCCCAGCCTTCATACGATCCGGATCGAGGAAAGTGTTCGGCACATCGAGCAGACCAATGATGCCGTCCGGCGAACAGAGACCGCAGGGCGCCGTCACCTCGAAACCGGTGTAAAGCCCGATCGGCATCGACACTTCGATGGCGTTGTTCTTGAGCGCACGATATTCGCTCTTGAAGACCACGAGCACTTCCTCTGCGGTCGGATAACAGATCTTCTGGCTGCCCTTCCTCGCCTTCTGGTTCTCGGTGCGGATCAGTCCTGCATCCTCCAGCACCTGGATATTGGTCGACACCGTTGATTGCGGCAGCGACAGCACGGCGGCGATGCCGTTGACATTCATCGGCCCTTTCTCATGCAGCAGCTTGAGCATGGAAATGCGTGCCGAAGAGGCTAGTCCCTTGAGGACGGCAATGCCTTCCTCAGGTTTTATAACCAAAAGCTTAGGACCCATTGATTTTCCAGTCTGTGCGGAAACTCTATGGAAAATAGACCTTATACCAGAATGTTTTTATCAATGCGTTGCGGCGCGTCATCGGAGACGAACCAACTTCAAGTGGTATTCATTTTCCCGCTTGCAATGCCACTCCGTCGATCCGGACATGGCAATCGACATCGGTGATCCGGATGTCGAAGTTGGTGAGGCTGCAACTCGGGTCTGGCAATTCATCCACGGAGCGCCTCAAGGCTGCAGGATTGGATATCAGGGCGCTACGCGACAGCGTGACGGTTGGCTTCGTGCGGCTGGGCAGCCAGGCGGCCAAATTCGGCCTGCAGCCCGGCGACGAGATCAACCAGGTGCTGGTGCCCGCCGAGCGACCGTCGCGCTACTGGTTAGCCATCCGGGCCATCCTGTTGCTCGGCCTGATCTTCTGGGCTCAAAGGCGGCGCGGAAAACATTGAATATGTTCTCACCCCGGCGGTCGTGGTCTATTTCATCGGCACCTACATGACGGCCATCACAGGCACCCGGACGCATGGCAGCCGGTCTGGTGGCCCATGGGCTACTTGATTTTTGTCGGTGAACGTGCGCGGCGTCGCACTTCCGTTCGGAGTTACCGTGGTCGTCACGCTCATCGCCCTGGCCATCCTGGTATTCTTCTTCTCAGTGCGCTGGCGTGGGCACGATTCGACTTCGCCAAGAATGCAATGAATATCGGAGTGGGACCCAATCGGGCGGCAATCGCGCTGCCGGACGGGCACGGGCCATTCCTGCCGTTCGGCCTCAGGGGGATTTCGCGGCGATGCCCTTTGCGGTGTGGCTGTTCCTCGCCATTGAGCAATTGCCGCTTGCCTCCGAGGAATCGTTGGATCCCAAGCGTGATACGCCCAAAGGCATCATGCTCGGCATGTTCACGCTGCTCGCCTCCGGTTTTCTGATCCTCATCATCAGCCCGGCACTGCCCGACGGGGCATTTGCGTACGGAACGTCCGGCGAGCCGATACTGGACGGCTTCCGGGCGATCTACGGAACGGGCTGGGCGAAGGTCCTCGCGCTGTTCGCAGTCGCCGGGTCGGTGGCGAGCTTTCACGCGATCATCTTCGGCTACGGGCGGCAAATATATTCACTGAGCCGCGCGGGCTATTTCCCGCATTTCCTGTCGGTAACCCACGGCGAACACAAGACGCCCAACGTGGCGCTTGCCGCAGGATCGCTCGCGGGCTTCGTCGTCATGGTGGTGATCTGGTTTACCCAGGGCGGCGGGGCCGCCGGCACTTACGTCGGTGGCAGGCTCCTGAACATGGCTGTTTTTGGCGCCATGTTCTCGTATCTTCTGCAGGGGCTGACCTTCCTGCAACTGCGCCGTCGTTTCCCGAACATTGAACGCCCATACAGGAGCCCCTTTGGTGTCCCCGGCGCATGGCTGACCGTGATCATCGCCTTGATCACCATCGGCTTCCAGCTTACCGACCCGTTACACCGCCAGGGTACCATCGGCGTCGCCGTCTGGTATGCACTGGCCATCGTCTATTTCGGCGCCTATGGCCGCAGAACGCTGGTCTATTCGCCGGAGTAGGAATTCGCTGTGAAGCAGCGTGAAGGCACTGCCTCGATATACGCTCGACTCTATGACCGAGGTAGGCGCGAAGCGGTCATTCACGATCTTCAGGTTTTGACCCAGGACGGCCTTTCCCCGGTAGTAAGCGGGAAGGGCGCGGTCGTCGAGCGAGTTGTCAGCCGCCTATTTCCGCAGCCCATTAATGTGCAACTTGGGAAGCCGCTGACATCAATTCCTTCGGATTCGGCGCCTTGAAGGTATTCAGGCCATCCTCCAAAACTTCAGTGAAGCTCCAGCGTACAATGCCCCCTCGGTCGATGAGAAACTGACCAACAAGCAGCTCCTTAGGGGAAGCCATCATCTGCTGATCGGCTTCCGTAATTTCATATCCCTCCTTCTTGTTGAGAAACTCGTCCATTGCCATCGGGTCCATAGGCTCGGGCAACTCACCCGGGAGATCGATACGGATCCCCATGACCTTGTCCATCCCGACCTCGCGCAAGCCGAAAGCACGGTGCGATGCCCGCTCCGGGTCGGACGCAGCGAGAAGATCGGGTGTCGGATGGTAACGGAAATAGAGCCGTGCCCGCTCTACCGGCGTATTGACGACCGCCAGGCACTCGACGCCTTTCTCACCCAGGGCCGGCTTGAGTTGCGCCATTGCCGCGACACTGCGCCGGCAGAACGCACAGTGCAGGCCTCGAAACAAGCCGATCAACAATGGGCTACGACCTCGAAAATCAGTCAGCGCGATTTTGCCTTCGCGCGAGATCGCATCGAGAATAATATTCGGCGCCCGGTCGCCCGGCTGCAGCGGGCGTTCGACATTACTCGTGGACATGGACAACCTCCTCGCCCCGGAAAAGCATACCCCGCCATCCGGAGTTGAGTCCGTGCTGGGGGACGCCAGGGCAAAAATTGCTTTCGACCTGCCATATTGCCGAGGTCGAGAATACGCGCGTTGCAGGCGCATTATAACACGAAAAAAGCCTCGTGGGTCGCCGTTTCGCGAGCCGTCGCGAGCGCTGCGGTAACCAGTGTATCGTCTCATCCGTGCCATGGGATGACACAGTGGCGGGACCGATTGGATCTTCACATGCTTGCGGTGTTCAAGCCTTGAAACTTGGGCGGCTTCGATGTGCCCGTACGTCAAATGTAGCGCTCCCGCACGCTCTTGCGCTGAAGGTCAGGTTCCCGGGCCTCGTTTTGGGACGCTCAAATCTGCAACGACCAAGGTCGAGTTCGGATCTTCATATTTCGCCACGATTGGCGATGGTCCGGTTGTGGCGCGGCCATGAGCATTGTCATCCGCGATGTCCGCTGTTGGGATGCGGCTATGGCCTGCTCAACGACCGACATGCTGACTGGCAGTTCGGGGACCGAGAGCGGAATTGCGGCTTCTGGCGCGGACCAACGTCTGAAGCTGGCCAAAGCGGACCTTCTATGGCGGCTAGTTGCCCTTACACGCGAGTGCTACGCTCCCAGCAAACCGACGTGAGCTCTTTACTTAATCCCGTAGGAGATCACCTCTTTCGACGTGGCGCTCGGCCAAGCCGCGCGGCGTGGTTGTCATCGTCCCCGGCTTCAAATCACATGGCGGCCACTACGGTTGGGTGGCAGAGCAGTTCGTCGCCGATGGTTTGGCCGTATAAGCCGTGGACCTGCGGGGGCGCCGCAAGTCGGACGGCGACGCTTCTACGTCGAGACATGTTCGTCTTGGCGGATATCGCACTGCTCTTGTTCCGACCCCGAGCTGGCACACGTCGCACCCCTTCGAATTCGATGGAATGTGCCTGATCTGAGCGTTGGCCGCGTTTTACTCGTCCACAGCGAGGCGAGCCGCCGCAAGTACGTCAGCAGCCTTGCCGGTCAGCAGAGCATCGATTGGCGAGGTTGCGCCAAATTTCGCGTTCGGGGCCATTAGCCATTGCCATGCCAACCGATGGTCCCCGAAGACGGCTATCATAGCTGCTATCCCGCCTGCTGGTCGAGCATCAACAAACTGCTTCAGGGGAAAAACGAACCTGCTGCTACCAGTTTGAAGTGCGATCGCCTCATTGCGTTTTTGCCAACGGAAGAGCGTCGACCTCGGTATTCCAAAGTGCCTCTCTATCACTGTGGGACCGGCCACGGGGCCAGCCCAGTCAGTTGCGAGACTGATAGGGCTGGGAGATTGGATTCGAGGTGGCACTGCCTTGAAGCGGTGCAACTGGGGGTCAAATCGTCCTTGCGCCTCTTCCACGAGCTGAGCCAGAAAAGCATGGGCAAGAGGCTCAAGGCTATCTTCTATGGCAGGCAAGGCTCGCTGAACGGCCTGGGTTTGGGCGGCGAGACTTGAAGCTAGGTATCCCGCTAATCTTGCGGCGGTCCGAAGTGCCGGCTTCCGGATTGTCGGGTCGTATTCACTAAGCAATTTGGTCACCGCAGTAGCCAGGGCATCTTCCAGTGCCTTTCGGTTGGACTGCTTAATAATGTTGCCACCGCGCGAGAACCGTCGTCTTGTCGTCACGTCGTCTGCCTCTCCTGAATGATGCTGATGCGCGGAATATCCATTGCTTTCTATAGCCTCAAGAGGGCGCCGAATCGAGATCGCTGGAGCTTGCCAGGCTCCAGCTTCCGAGGGATTCGAGTGCCCACAAGAATATGCTTGGTGCCATCGCGTCGAGAGAGGCGGTCCGCCTGCAACTGCTTTGCCGGGCCGAGCTGTCAGCTGCCTCCACCTTGATACATAATTGCCCAATGGTATCGCAGCTTACGAGTGCCGCGCCTCGGCGGTGTTCCAGGGGCAAGCAGCGCGCCCAGCCCCAGTCGCGGCATTTCTGGAACGGGCGCAGCGGAAGTTGAGCGAAACGCAAAACGCAAGATAAATCTCAATCGTGTGGTTTATCGGAAGTAACTTTGGGATCGATGGAACTGTTGCCAGCTTTTCTGGCTGTCTTGGATTGAGGTTTGTTGTCGGGCGCGCCGAGAACGGACGAAGGCGCCGCACTCTAACGGAGCCTATCGTGGCGTTCGCAGAACCATGACGCAGCCCTCGAGGTCGTTGGTGGCAAGATGCGCATAGCGCATTGTCCTCGAAAGCGTCCGATGGCCGAGCCACATCTGAACGTGTCTCATGTCGATGCCACCTTGAACAAGGCGTGAGGCGCAGGTGTCGCGCAAGATATCCGGCACCACCTGATCATCGGCGCCGAGGCCGACCTCGGCCTTCGCACCGTTCCAGACGGCGCGAAACTGTGCTTGGCGGACCTTGGTGAACGGGCCCTTGGGCCGGCGGCCCTCCGTGATATGCAGCTTGATCATTTCCTTGGTGCGTTCAGTCATCGGAATGATGCGGCTGCGGCCGGGCTTGGTGGTCGAGAAGCTGACGCGGTGCTCCTGGATATCATTCCAGATCAGCCCGAGAGCCTCGCTGAGACGGCAACCGGTATCGACAAGAAAGACCGAGAGCCGATAGGCGTCCTCGCTACGGTTCTTGATGGCAGCAAACAGCCGGGCCTCTTCGTCCCGTTCGAGGAAACGAATCCGTTGCGCCCGCTCTTTCTGACGGCGGAACTCAGTCAAGCTGTGGATATTGCCCATTTGTAAGCCCTCACGGCAAGTGGAGCAGGGGAGCGCCTTCGACACTAGGCGGATAAAGAAAAGCGCCGGCACAATCAACAAGCGGGAGCCATTACCGCCGAAAATTCCGGCTTCTCTTGCAATGTCGTTTTGACCATGTGGCCATTCTGCGGCGATTCCCTGGCGAACGACTCGGCATACACGCCGCAATTCAGGCAATAGCCCGCGGGATTCGGCCGGATTGCAAGGGGTGCAAGGGGTTCAATCGTTAACGAGAGCTTTCCGACTAAGGCCAAATCGTGACGTTTATGCAACACAGACCGGGGATAGCAGCCAAACAGTCCTTTCGCCGGCACGATCGTGGTTGAACGCCGCCGGCTCATGGGTATTGTCGGTTTCGAGGAAGCGGCGCGGTGCGCATCTTTTTCGGTTAGTGGGGATGGGGCAGGGAACGCTGTCCTTCAGCAAAGAATACCCAGACCCGTTTTTTAACTTTTGACTGGAGGTCAGAAAATGAACATCAAGAGCCTTCTTCTCGGCTCCGCTGCGGCCCTGATCGCAGTTTCCGGTGCGCGCGCCGCCGACGCCGTCGTCGTCGCCGAGCCGGAACCCGCTGAATACGTCAAGATCTGCGACGTCTACGGCGCTGGCTACTTCTACATCCCCGGCACCGAAACCTGCCTGCGCATCGGCGGCTATGTGCGTTACGACATCAGCGGCGGCGACGTCGGTTCGTTCGACGGCGCCCGGACCCGTGACGTGCAGGATGGCACCGAGGAGGATACCTGGCGCAAGAAGGCCCGCTTCACGCTGAAGACCTGGACTGGCCAGGAAACCGAACTCGGCACCTTGAAGACCTACACCGAGACTCGCTGGAATTTCGGCAACCGCAACGACTATGCCACCAATACCACCGACACTGACAATACTGCTGGCAACTCGGGCGTCTCGCTGAACTTCGCATGGATTCAGCTCGGTGGCCTGCGCGTCGGTAAGGACGAATCGGCCTTCAACACGTTCATCGGCTACGCCGGCAACGTCATCCAGGATACGCTGGTTCCCTACGGCGATTTCGACACCAACGTCGTCCAGTACTACTTCGACGCCGGCAACGGCTTCTCGGCAGTCCTGTCTCTCGAAGAAGGTGCGGGCGGCGGCACTGATGGTTTCTACGGCAAGGGTACGATCGACAGCTACGTTCCGCATGTCGTCGGCGGCGTGAAGTGGACGCAGGGCTGGGGCGCCATCACCGGTGTCGTCGCTTATGACAGCAACTACGAGGAAGTCGCCGGGAAGGTTCGCTTGGATGTGAACGTCTCTGACGCCATCCAGCTGTTCATCATTGGCGGTTACGGCACTGACGACAACCTCAGCGATCCGACCTATGCACTCGCGGGCGGCGGCCGTGGCTTCTACAAGCAGTGGGGCGGCAACTGGGCAGTGTGGGGCGGTGGCACCTACAAGTTCAACGAGAAGACCTCGTTCAACGCCCAGATCTCGTATGACGAATGGAAGAACCTCGGCATCGCCGCGAACATTGCTTACGATGTGGTTCCCGGCTTCACGATCACGGCCGAAGTCGACTACCTCAATGCAGGCAAGTTCGACGACGCCGACTTCTCCAACTGGACCAATGCCGACAGCAAGAGCAACATCGGCGGCATGCTCCGCTTCCAGCGCTCGTTCTAATAAATTTCGCTTCGGCGAAATTGAAAACCCGGCGGGCAACCGCCGGGTTTTTTGTTTGTCCGGGCTGAATTGGAATGGACATTCGATCCTGCATCTTCCCCGCCTGCAGAGTTCGAAATGCCATCGGACCGGCGGAGCAGTCGCAACGCGAGGACCGCTTCGCCGGACCGTTGCCCGTGGATCGCGGCCTCGCGATCGAAAGAAGGTCAGCAGCCGACTGGCCATATCAGACCCTGACAGGCTTGCGCAAACCTCGGGCAGATTGGCAAGGCATCGTGGATGGATCAGACGCTCGTAGCTTTTTCCAGCGCTTGACGGATGAGGCAGAAATGGCTCACCCGCCAGCTCGGGTGTTGACGCGCCGTCCCTGTCGAAAAGGCTTAGGCAGGCATCGTTCCCCTATCGATGAGGCGGCCGCAATTGCAATCGATGAGGCGACCGCAATTGCTCCTCTTGTGCGGCGCCTTGTCGACGATCGGGCGAACAATTGATGTCGCGGTGATATTCATCACCGAGTGCCCTCGATTGATCAACAGTGGTCGGCATCACGGTCAAGCCATCGGTGCCGCGCCGCGCCGCTCAAGCGCGGTCTTGCGGATAGTTTCCGCAATTTCCGGGCTGCTGCTGCATAGCATCTGGAAATCCGCCGAGTGCAGCGACAGGAGTGAGACCACCGTTGCGGCGCTGACGGTGGCCGAGCGGGGTTCGCCGCTGATCAGCGCCATCTCGCCGAAGAAGGTGCCAGGGCCAAGCTCCACCGGGTTCGGCGTCGCGACGCTGACCCGCCCCTCCACAACGAAGAACATCTGATCACCGATTTCGCCATTGCGGCAGATCACGGTGCCCGCCGGCATGATGCGGGGTCTTAACGCGCGCACGATCTCGACCAGCGCGGCCGGGCCGAGCTTCTGAAACAACGGCACGGCGGCGACCAATTGCCAATTACGAACGAAATCCTCGCGACGGACTTCTTGATAGAAGCCGGTGGCAAGAATGCCAGCCCAGAGCGCGAAGATGCCGATGCCACTCATCATGACTATCCCGGCCAGGACGCGGCCGGCGAAGCTTTCCGGAACAGCATCGCCATAACCGGTGGTGGACAGCGTGACCACCGCCCACCACATTGCCTGGGGGATGCTGCCGAACGTTTCCGGTTGGACGTCGCGCTCGATGACATAGGCCGCGAGCGCGACACCGAACAGAACGATGCCGAAGAGCGTGGTGACGCCGATCAGGTTGCGCGCTTCGTTGGTCAGGATCCTGCCCAGCAGCGGGAAGAAAGTCGAGTCGCGCAGCGGTTTCAGCAGCCAGACAGCACAGTAGAGGCTCCGGTCGGGCATGCCGACGAGCAGAAATGCGGCGAGTGGAACCAAAACCGCGAGCACATCGATGGCGATTGCCGGCGTCCTGTCCCGAACGGCTCCCGCCCGCCGCTTGAGCAGCGTCTCGGCCACTTGCAGGAGATACACGCCCCAGATGACCGCGAGGACTGCATCCAGAGCCAGTCTGCTTCGTCCGGACATGTCCGGTGTCGTGAGCGTAGCCACCGTTACAAGCCCAATCGCAGCCAGTAGCGCGTTGAGCGGCGCGTACATTCTTAAGAAAGGCAGTGCCGACATTCTATGCCCACGAGCAGCTACTATCCTCCAAACTAGGATGCCTTCAAGGCAAGCGCAAAGGTGGCGCTGCGATGCGCATCACCAACGGTGAACTCAGATATTCCGGATTGCTTCGTGACCGGACGTGAACAGACAAGCCACAACCCCACGAGAATGACCCAGTCCGGACATTGTAATAGGTTCCGGCGGAAAACTGAAATAGCGGAACTTCGCTTCACTCGAGCCCGATCCACACAAAGCCGTCCTGCTTTCGGCAGGGGTATACGATCAACTTTGCGCGGTTTTTCGAAATGTCACCCAGATATTCCAAGCCCGCCCTGCTGCCGTCGTGCTCCAACTTGGCCCACTCCCTGATTTCGCCGGTAAGCAGGTCGAAACAACTCTGATGCCAGCGGCAGACCAGGCCAAGATCTGCGGTGATCGTGCTCCCCGTGTGTGGGAGCTTCAGCTGTTCGGCCTGAGCGGAACTTCGGCGTTCGTAGAGCGGCAGATGAAGATGCGGGCAAGCATTGTTGAAGGCGCAATAGTTGTCGGATCCGCGAACGACAACGATATCGTAATCTTCAAACTCGAGAATCCGACGTTCGTAGGGCTGAAGCTCGTCTTCGGAAAAAGCGCGAACCCACCTCCTGCCGCCGCGCCGGATTGTTTCGCGAAGCCCCTTGGCATTCAGCTCGGCGTCAATTTCGGGCTTCAGCCTGACGATTTCGAACAGGCTTGTGCGCTCGCCGGTACCGCGAAGGCGTACCCTGACGAAGTCGCCGATTTCCACCTTTTCGGCGATCTGGTCGCGGAGAGCCTCAGATATCAGCAAGCGCGTGCCGGCATCTTTATTGGCGGACTCGACCCGGCTGGCCAGATTTACAACGTCGCCGATAGCCGTAAGACGTTCGTGTCCAGCAAAACCCAATGTGCCGATGACGGCTTCGCCATAGTTGAGGCCGATACGAATATCGAAATCGATGCCATACATCGAGGCAAAGAACGGCTTCAGACGATCGACTGTAGCGAGGGTCTGAAGTGCGGCGTTCACGGCGCGAAGCGGAGCGTCTGGCTGGTCGTCGATACCGAATATAGCCATGAGCCCATCGCCAATCAGTTTGTCGATGAAACCGCCATTCTGCTCGATGATGTCGCCGACCTGGGCGAAGTAGCGATTGAGCAGATACATCACGTCGTAGGGGGAAAGCCGCTCCGACAGCGCTGTGAAATCTGCAATGTCGCTGAAGAACACCGCAACATGCCTTGCTTCGCCGCAACGCGTCGCGGCGGAAGCGCCTAGCTGGCTGGTGATCATTATGTCGGTTTCGTCTAGCACCAGGCGCCGGACGCGAAGCTCGCCTTGCGGCCTGAGCTGACAGGCCAGCCGAACCTCATCGGCCAATCTCAACCGGTTCGCCATCAGGGTTTCGTCCGGATTCCGGTTCGGGCAAGCCTCAATGCCGTCGAGAACCCAAACGCGGCATGTCGAGCATTTCGCCCTGCCGCCGCATGCGTGGGCAAATGGCACGCCCGATCTGAGAGCCGCCTCAAGCAAGGTCTCATTTGCGGCCACGTCGAAATCCACTCTGTCGGGTAAGGCGGTTACTTTGGTCATATCACCGAACACGGGTCCGTCGCGTTAACTGGCTGTCAGTGTAGCACCAATCGGCTCGGGCAGTAGAATCGTGCAAAATTCGGGTAGTGTCTCAGTTTGAAATTTGCCGCCGTCGACAGCGCTGTCGCAGCCGGCTGCAAACTCCTATATGCTTAGCGCAAAGCAAGGGAGAGAAAGACCATGCCATTGTACCTGACTCGGTTCAGCTACACGCCGGCAACATGGGCGAAGCTCATTAATAACCCCGAGGACCGCCGAGAGGCGGCGAAGCAGTACATTGAATCGGTGGGCGGAAAGTTGCACGGCTTCTGGTACGCCTTTGGCGAACACGACGGCTATAACTTGTGGGAGGCTCCGGATAACGTGTCTATGGCGGCCACCGCGCTGGCGATCGGCTCGGGCGGAGCGCTGAGTTCCATCCAGACGACCGTCCTCCTGACCGTCGAGGACACGATTGCAGCACTGCAAAAGGCATCGTCGATCAAATATCGGCCACCGGGAGAACAAGACCGGACCTAAAGGCCAGAAGCGCCCCGCCGACGCCGTCGGGGTCACGCGCATTGCCACGGGCGATGAAGCCGACGACGTGATTGATGACGGCAAAGACCCAGCTGCGAAGGCGCTTGGTGCGAAGGGCGGAAAGAAGCGCCGAGAACATGACGCCAGAGCGGCGCGCCGAGATCGCAAAGAAAGCTGCCGAAAAGCGGTGGGCGAAAGGCTAGTTCGGTGTGTCTGCTGAGCCTGCTTGGAGGCCACAAGCCGCTTGCGCTACCGCTTCACGAAATCTTCCAAGGCGTCGATCAACGCCGTCTCAATCCCGGCTCCCAAGTTACCACCGAAAGGTCCGCCGAGGTCGGCTGCAAGACGGGTGCGGCCCGATTCTGGCCGGAAGAGCTTGCCGTGGAGCTTGGCGATCCACTGCTTGCCTTCGGTCGTCAGCTCCAGATAGCGGATCGCTTCGCCGATATAGGGCTCGACCTGCAGCGTGAAGAAATCGGTGAAGATGCCACCGAGATCGGCGGCGTCTTGCAGCCGAGCTTTTCCACCATCCCGACCTCGGAGAACTCGGCAACAGCGCCGGCAGTTAGCGGAGGCAGCAGCGGTGATAGAAGGGAGCCGCGAGCTCTGGCCGATCAGGTCCGCGGCCCTGCGCCGGTTCGGTATTGGTGGCCTGGTAGGCCGGATCGTAGCGCGGGCAGATCAGGGTATGTCGTGGTTAAGTGGCGGGCGCATTGTCACGCTAGCTAAGTGTTCGCCACCGCTTGGAGGCCTTCCGAGGGAGGGCAAAGTCGATGAGTTCGCGGATAAATAGGCGATCTGCGGTTTTTTGCTAATACAAATTGAAAATTGCGCCGTCATGTTTCACAACAGGTCGGTACAGCCAGGACGGTTCCGAAGCCTGCGGGTTTGTCACCGTTCTCAAGGCGAGAATTCGAAAAGACGTTCAACAATGACCCAGCACGCAGAAAATGCTCGAATTCTTATGTACAGCCACGACACGTTCGGGCTCGGCCACTTGCAGCGCTGCCGGACGATCGCGCATTCGCTGGTCGAGGATTTCCGCGGACTTCAGGTGCTTATCATTTCGGGGGCGCCTATCGCTGGCGCCTTCGACTACCGCGCCCGTGTCGACTTCGTGAAGATCCCCAGCGTCATCAAATTGCGCAACGGCGAGTACACCTCGTTGGAAAAGGATATCGATCTGCATGAGACGCTAAGGATGCGCCAGTCGATCATCCGCCACACCGCCGAGACCTTCCGGCCGGATATCTTCATCGTCGACAAGGAACCGCTCGGCCTGCGCGGTGAGATTGAGGACACGCTGTCCTACCTCAAGACGCGGGGAACCACGCTGGTGCTTGGCCTGCGCGAGGTGATGGATGCGCCGCATCTGCTCGAAGCAGAGTGGGCACGCAGGGATGTGATGCGCAAGATTGGCCTGTTCTACGACAAGATCTGGGCCTATGGCCCGCCGGATTTCTACGATCCGTTGACCGGCTTGGATGTTCCGCCGGTTGTCAGGGCAAAGATGAGATTCGTCGGTTTCCTGCAACGGAGCCTGCAGCGAAACGAGTTGCCCGGCCACCGGCCCGAGGGCGATTATATCCTCGTTACCACCGGTGGCGGAGGCGACGGCGCCGAACTGATCCACGACGTCATCGATGCCTATCAGCAGGAGCCGCAATTGCAACACAGGGCGCTGGTCGTGCTTGGGCCCTACATGCCGGCCCGCAAGCGCAACAAGCTGCTCAAGAAGGGGTCCAAGATCCCCTATATCAAGATCATCGAGTTCGACAACCGCATGGAAGACCTGATTGCCGGCGCCAAGGCGGTTGTGGCGATGGGCGGTTACAACACCTATTGCGAGATACTATCTTTCGACAAGCCGGCGCTGATCGTGCCGCGCGTCGAGCCCCGCGAGGAACAACTGATCCGCGCTCGGCGCGCAGCCGAACTCGGTCTCATCGAGATGCTTTTGCCGGAAGAAGCCAAGGACTCCCAGCGGTTTGCCGATGCACTGGTGGCGCTGCCGGACTGGCCCCGCCCATCACAGAGCAATCCGCATCTGACGCTGGAAGGGCTGCCTCATATTTCCGAAATTGTCGCGGAACTGCTCGACCGGCGGGCCGGCCATCACCTGTCGGTCATTGAAGGAATGAACTGACTTGCGACATCGCAAGATCGTCGTGGTTCTGAAGGGCTATCCGCGGGTGTCGGAAACCTTTATCGCGCAGGAACTGCTCGGTCTGGAGCGTGCTGGGTTCGAGCTGATACTCGTCGCGCTCAGGCGGCCGACCGACGCAAAACGCCACCCCGTGCATGACGAGATCAAAGCGCCCGTCCATTATCTGCCTGAATATCTGCATGAAGAGCCGCTTCGCGTGCTTCGCTCGCTGTTTGCTTATTTGCTGCGGCCGGGCTTCTGGCGCGCGCTCGGATCGCTGGCTGCCGATATCCCCCGCGACTTTACCCGCAATCGCGCGCGCCGTTTCGGGCAAGCGCTGGTGCTGGCGGCCGAATGGCCGAAAGATGCGGAATGGTTGCATGCACATTTCGCGCACACGCCGGCATCGGTGACGCGCTATGCCAGCCAGCTTCTTAGCCTGCCCTGGAGCTGCTCAGCCCATGCCAAGGACATCTGGACTTCGGCGGACTGGGATTTGGCTGGCAAGCTTTCCTCGGCGCGCTGGACGGTCACTTGCACGAAAACCGGCTTCGACCGTCTGAAAGAGCTCGCTAAAGGCAACGCGTCTGTGCATCTGAGCTACCATGGGCTCGACCTCGATCGCTTCGGCAGTTTCGGCGAGGCGCGAAAGCACCATGACGGCTCGGCGCTGGACGAACCGGTTATCCTTCTGAGTGTCGGGCGCGCCGTTGAAAAGAAAGGCTACGATACCTTGCTGGAGGCCCTTGCCCTCTTGCCTGGCGATTTGGCGTGGCGTTTCGAGCATATCGGCTACGGCGAGGAACTGGAACGGCTCAAGGTACTGGCGCAAAAGCTAGGACTGAGTGGTCGCATCTCTTGGAAAGGCGCGCTTGTGCAGGAGGAGGTGCTTGAGCATTACCGCTGCGCCGACATCTTCGCCCTGGCCTGCAGGATCACCGCTAATGGCGACCGGGACGGTCTGCCGAATGTTCTGGTGGAGGCGGCTAGCCAGCGGCTTGCCTGCGTGTCGACCGATATTTCCGGCGTGCCGGAGCTTTTATCGCCGGATGAAACCGGGCTGCTGGTTCCCACGGATAATCCAATTGCCTTGGCACAGGCGCTGGAGCGCCTGATCCGTGATCCTGTGCTGCGCACCCGCCTCGGCGACGCAGCAGAGCGGCGCGTGCGCGGCAATTTCGATCATCTGGCAAGCATTGGACAGCTCAAGGACCTGTTCGAGCGCGAGTGGCGGGCCGTCGATTGAACCGGCTGGGCGCCTTCCTTTATGTCCAGCACCTGCTCGGTATCGGCCATCTCGCGCGCTCTAGCCGCGTCGCGGCGGCTCTGGTCGATGACGGGTTTGACGTAACCGTTGTGACCGGCGGAGCGCCGGTTGCAGGGTTTCCGGGGCTCGGGGTAAAATCAGTAACCCTGCCACCTGTCACCTCCGGTGATGATGGATTTTCCGGACTTGTCGATTTGCAGGGCAAACCCATCGACGATGATTTCAGGAAACGGCGTTCAGAGATGCTGCTGCAGGCATTCCGGGATTGCAGGCCGGATATCGTCATTGTCGAGGCGTTTCCATTTGGACGCCGGCAGATGCGTTTCGAACTCTTGCCGCTGCTCGAAGCCATCGCCGCGACGTCGCCCAGACCGCTGCTGGTGACATCCGTGCGTGATATCCTTCAGGAGCGCGTCAAGCCGCGCCGGAACGAGGAAACGGTCGATCTCATCAACCGGCATTTCGACCTTGTTATGGTCCATGGCGACCCGGCTTTCGCAACCATCGACAAGACGTTTCCACTGGCTGGGGCGATCAGGGCCGAAGTCACCTACACAGGGCTCGTTGCCGCGCCGCCTTCGCCCGTGGGCTCCGAGCGCTTCGACGTTTTGGTGTCGGTTGGCGGCGGGGCTGCCGGAAAGAGGCTTGTCAGATCCACCATCGCAGCGGCGCGGAACGCCAACAACGGTTGGAAATGGTGTTTGATCACCGGCCCAAACCTGCCGAAAGACGAGTTTGACGCGATCGCGGGCGATGCCACGCCTGGCCTGTCCATCTTCCGGTTCCGCGAGGATTTCGCCAGCCTGCTGACCGGCGCCCGCCTGTCAGTGTCGCAGGCTGGTTACAACACCGTCTGCGATGTCCTGCGTGCGGGTTGTCGCTCCCTGCTGGTTCCATTTGCAGCCGGCGGGGAAACCGAACAAACGGTTCGCGCTCTGATGCTCGAAGAACTCGGTCTTGCAACGGTGCTGATGGAAAAGGACCTAACGCCTGAAGGATTGGCGCAAGCGATCGAACAGGCGCTTGTGGCACCGACGCCATCCGCGCATCGTCTCGATCTAGAAGGCGCGCGTCACTCGGCGCAAATCCTGCGCGAAAGGTATCGAACACGGTCCCTAAAAATCGAGCCCGGTTTCGGAAAAGCTCATGATCAAACAGACGATGAAGCCTAGTCTAAACAGATCCAATCAGCATGAAGCGCGTATAATTTTTTGTCGGCAATTCGCCGGAGAACCGCACCTCCCGTAGCGCCGCCATTGCTTCGAACGCTGCCAGCGAAGCCACGCAGTTGATGTGTGTCGGCTCGCTGAAATAGTCGTTTGATTGCAGCAGTACATTCGTGCCCCGCGGAAGCAGAGCAAGCCAGGCGCGCAGATCGGCTATGTGTTCGCAGCTCGTATTGACCGTCAGGTCGGGCCGCCCGGCCGCATAGTCGAGCGCGTACATATCTGCCGTCAGCGCCCGGAACCGGTCGCCGGCTTCCCGGTTGAGGGTCCCGGCGACGGGCGCGACTTCGGGATCGATGTCGATGCTGTCTATCGCCCCGATGTCGAAGCGAGCGTCGTTGAAAAGCATTGCGGGCAATATGCCGTACCATCCACCCAGAACCCATATGCGCCCGAATCGGCCGCCGCAGCTTTCCAACAGCTTCTCGAGCGCCCACATCTTGCAGGCGACCTGCTTGTGGTTGAAGGCGTTCGCGATATCGGCCTTCGGATGCTTGGTGATGACGCGCGCCAGCCCTGCGACGAGAGGGTCGTTGACATAGGCAGCAATTCCCCGCGTGAGGTCCAGGGCTTGTTCGTGCCAGTCCATGCCGGCATTGCGTGGTTGCGTGACATCCATCATATTCGTCTTGTATGTTGGGATTTCGGGCGACACAACGCAATCTTGCCTCCCGCAAGGCTGTTCGATCCGCGGACGTGATCATGCTGCAAGCCGCTTCGCCATTGCCCGATGCCGGAGAGAGCCGGCTGCGTCTGTCCGGACCATCGGCGTCCATCCGCCAGTACCAGCCGCGCAGCTGCAGCCTCGTGCTCGCCTATTCGCCAGAACCCTACGGAAGCCGCGAACCGTCAGAGCGCAGGACAATCTCCCTGCACTGCAGCTTCGAGATTGTCGTTGGCGACGAAGAGATTGCCGACATCCCATTCGCCAGCAGGTGCGTCTCTATCCCGCATCCTTCCAACTGAAGGATCCACAGTCGCATATGGAACCCAGCCTAGCCCGCTATATCTGGACGCACACCAAGAAGCAGCAGCTCTGGATATTGATGATCGTCGTGCTTTCGATGGTCCCGTATTTCATGTCCTTCGACTTGCCGAAGCTGATCGTCAACGGGCCGATCCAAGGTCGAGGCTTCGAGCAACCGGGCGCGACCCAACCATTCATGAGGCTACACTATAACTTGCCGTTCATTGGAGAGGTTCAGTTCTTCTCCGGCTTTCAGCTCGACCGCAAGGAGACGCTGTTTGCCCTGAGCCTTGTGTTCCTCTTGCTGGTCGTCATCAACGGCCTGTTCAAACTCTACATCAACACCTACAAGGGCCGCCTCGGTGAACGTATGCTGCGGCGTATCCGCTTCGAACTGGTTGATCGTGTGCTGCGGTTTCCGCCGGTCTACTTCAAGCGGGTGAAATCCGCCGAAGTGGCGACCATGGTGAAGGACGAGGTGGAGCCGCTGGGCGGCTTTATCGGCGATGCCTTCCTGCAGCCGGTACTGCTCGGCGGCCAGGCGCTGACGGCCATGCTCTTCATCATGGTCCAGAACGTCTGGCTCGGAATGATAGCGGTCGTGATCGTGGTGATCCAGATCGTGCTCATCCCGCGAATGCGGCGGCGGCTGATCGTGCTCGGGCGCCAACGGCAATTGACGGCGCGCGCACTTTCGGGCCGGGTCGGCGAAATCGTCGACGGCATCGGTGCGGTTCACGTACACGATACATCAAACTATGAGCGCGCCGACATAGCTGCCCGGCTCGGGCTCATCTTCAAGATCCGCTTCGATCTTTACCAATGGAAATTCATGGTAAAGTTCCTCAACAATTTTCTCGCGCAGCTCACGCCCTTTCTGTTCTACATGATCGGCGGGTATCTGGTCATCCAGGGTCGGCTGGACGTCGGCCAGCTCGTCGCCGTGATCGGCGCCTACAAGGACCTGCCCGGACCGATGAAGGAACTGATCGACTGGGATCAGGATCGGCAGGATGTCCAGGTCAAATATCAGCAGGTCGTCGAACAGTTCACCGTGGAGGGTCTCATGGCGCCGAGAATCGGGGCGTTGGCGATCGACGATCCCGATCCGATGACCAAACCCCTGTCGGCGATCGGTCTGTCCATAGCAGACGATGGCGGTGCGATGCTTCTCAACCGGGTCTCCCTCCAGGTCAAGCCGGGTGAGACGCTGGCGCTGGTCAGTACCGCAACAGGTGGAGCGGAAGCGCTTGCAGAAGCCTTCGCGCGGCTGAACTGGCCCGACAGCGGAAGGATCGCTTCGGGCACCGACGACCTGCTTGAACTCCCCGAAGCAGTGACCGGACGGCGCATGTCCTATGCCTCGTCGGATGTTTTCCTGTTCCAGGCGAGCCTCCGCGATAACCTGCTCTACGGGTTGAAGCATGCGCCGCTGACACCGGTGACTTATGACGGTGCCGCCGCAGACCAGCATCGCTGGAACATCGACGAGGCGCGCCGGTCGGGCAATCCGGATTTTGATGTCCACAGCGACTGGATCAACTATGCTTCCGCCGGCGCCACCGGCCCGCACGACCTCTTTGAAGCCGTGCGCCGGGTGCTCGACGCGGTTGTTCTGTCGCGCGACATTCTGGATCTTGGCTTGCGCTCTTCGGCCGACCTAAAGCGTCACACAGAGCTTGCCAGGCGGATCGTCGAACTGCGTGCGGCGCTGCGAACCCGGCTGGAACAGGAAGGGCTGAGCGGACTGGTGGTCCCTTTCGAACCGGGCGCCTACAACAAGGAAGCAACGATCGGCCAAAACCTGCTCTTCGGCGCTGCCGCCGGCCCCGAATTGGCCGACCGGGCCCTGGCGGCCAATCCCTATTTTGCGTCAGTGCTGAGGCAAGCCGGCCTCGACCGCACGCTCTACGAAATGGGATTGGAGATCGCCAAACAGGCGATCGAGCTGTTTGCCGACTTGCCACCCGATCACCAGTTCTTCCAGCAGCTCGCCTTCATGAGCGCCGAGGAGATACCGGCCTACGAAACCTTGCTGCAACGGCTCAACAACCGTCCCTACGAGGCGGTTTCGGAGAACGATCGCGCCATGATCGTTAGCTTGAGCTTTGCCTATATCGAGCCCCGGCACCGCTTCGGCCTGCTGAGCGATGAGCTGATGAGCAAGATCGTCACTGCCCGCAACCGGTTCTATGAAAACCTGCCGCCCGAGCTGCATAACGCGATCGAACGGTATGATCCTGCCAAATACATTGCCGCGGCTACGGTCATGGATAATGTCCTGTTCGGGCGTGTGGGCAACAACCATCCCGACGCGCCGGACCGCATACGCTCCATCCTCTATGACGTTCTTGACGAGCTGGGGCTTTATGGCGAACTTCTCGATGTCGGCCTGGATTTCAACGTCGGCGCCGGCGGCAGGCGGCTGACCGGTGGACAGCGACAGAAGCTCGATGTTGCCCGAGCCCTGCTCAAGCGGCCCGATTTTCTCATTCTCAACCGGCCGCTATCGGCGCTCGACCAACGCATGCAGGATAAGGTGCTGCGAAATGTGCTTGAGGAAGCCAGAAGCGACGGCCATTCGCCGGCAATTGTGTGGGTCGTGACGAATCCGTCAATGGCGATGATGTTCGATCGCGTTATCGTCTTCGACTCGGGTCAATTGGTGGAAGACGGAACACACGAGACACTTTTGGCAGAGAACGGTATCTTCAAGGAACTGGTGTCGTAGAGCGATGTCTCGGAAACGGAATTAATTCCATCTGGGTGCCCGTTGCTCTAATCTGGCAAACGCGAATTTTGAGGTTTGCGACAATGCTGCTCAAGGATGAAGTTGGAATGCTGCAACGCGTTCCCTTGTTTTCTGGCATCGAGTTGACAAAGCTCAAACTGCTTGCGTTCACATCCGATCGCGTGAGCTACAGCGCCGGCCAGATCCTTTTCCGGCAGGGCGACGAGGGAGATGCCGCCTATGTCATCCTTTCAGGCATGGCGGATATTCTGGTCGATTCCGACAGCGGACCGATAAAAGTTGCCGAAATGGTGCCAAATTCGATTGTTGGCGAGATCGCCATACTGTGCAACAGCTCCCGCACGGCCACCGTCAGAGCGTCAAGTCAGCTGGAAGCCTTAAGAATCCGCAAGGATCATTTCCTGAGGCTTATGAAGGAGTCCCCGGAAATGACCATTGAGATATTGCGGGTTCTTGCCGATCGCCTAAGCCATACCACCGCGGATCTGATCGACGCACGAAGCGCCAAATAGCGAATGACGTGCGGCCGATCCTCCCCGTCGTGATAGCACGCCTCTTGCTGAGAAGATCACTGGAGGAAACCTGTCTCGGCTCTCGTTTGGACGCAAATTCCGGACGGAAAACCGGTTCACACTTTTCCTGGAATTGCTCTAGCAGCGGTTGTTTGGCTACGATGGGCGACGGGAACAGCGAAGGGGTAGCATGGACGACGTTTTCCTGGTCAGGTTTTGGGGTGTGCGCGGCAGCATTTCGGTATCGGGGCCAGAATTCTCTCGCTATGGCGGCAACACAAGCTGCATTGAGATGCGATGCGGTAAGCACACGCTTCTGTTCGACGCGGGCTCTGGCCTGCGGCCTGCCGGCGGGGCGCTTCGGACGTCGGGCGTGACCGATTTCGACCTGCTTTTCACCCATTGCCACTACGATCACATCATCGGGCTGCCGTTTTTTGCGCCGATCTATGACCGGAGCGTCAAGGTTACGCTTTGGTCCGGCCATCTTGCAGGACGCATGACGACCCGGCAGATGGTCGATGAGTTCATTCGGCCGCCGTGGTTTCCGGTAAAACTGGAGGTCTGCAAGGCAAGCCTCGACTGCCGTGATTTCGGGCCCGGAGACGTGCTTCGGCCGCGCGAAGGGGTGGTGGTCCGAACCGGCAGTCTTGTTCACCCAGGCGGCTGCATCGGCTACCGGGTCGAATGGGGCGGCCGCGTCGTTGCGGTGATCACAGACACTGAGCACGAGCCGGACAAACTCGATCAGGCGGTGCTCGGTCTGATCGAAGATGCTGACCTCGTCATTTACGATTGCACCTACACCGAGGCGGAAATGGAACGCCGCCGCGGCAACGGGCACTCGACATGGCAACAGGGCGTCAAGCTCTGTGAGGCAGCCGGTGCGCGGAGGCTTGCGCTGTTTCACCACGATCCGACACGCACCGATGAGGAACTGGACGAGATCGAGAAACTGGCCAAAGACAGGTTTGCCGGCGCTTTTGCCGCGCGGGATGGCCAGACGCTCGAATTTCCAGTCTCATTGCACAAAAAGCGCTGAATTATTTTCCTCTACCGCGCTGCGCCCGATCAATGTCCTGATTGGAAGCCATGGGCAGGGGTCGGTCTGTGCAGTGACTGTGAACAGCCGTTGGAGGAAAAGCCAGGCCGATTCATCATGTACGAGATGGTGTGTGAGCAGGCCGACCGGTTCGTCGTCGAATGCATGCTGCAAGTGCGCGATGATAGCCTGGATCAATAGGCCGTGATCGCGGCAGCCGCGCGTGCCATGCCAATCCATGATGTCGACATTGCTGTTGATGACCGCCAGTGAAGCCGGCTTCGGCGGCCCATACACCGACAATGCCGAAAATCCTATCGGTCCAAGGTCGGGTACTAGGGCGGCGTCGATCCTGTTCCAGGGGGGCACCAGCATCGGAACGGCGCGCGCGCCGTGCAGGCCGGTTACGTGCGACAGGCCGCCAGCCAGTTCATCGAGCACCGCCCCGCGAGGCCGATGCGGGCCGAGTTCCTGCTTTTTCTGACCCTCGGGGGCATGATTTCGGTGCACCCAGCCATGGATGGCGACCGTCGCATGCGGCGCCTCGTCAAGCCGGGCGACAAGCTTCTCATCAGTGAGGGCCGGAATGACAGCCAGAGTGACCGGAACCGCGAATTCACCGGTGAGGTCGAGCAGCCGATCAAGCGCAGGTGTCGGATCCACGGCATCATCGTCGCGCAGCCAGAACTCTGCCTTACGACCCGCCCGTTGCCGGCCCGCCAGTTCTTCCACCAAGGGCTGCCAGATCCGATCGGATGTCATGAAGCCGAGACCTTCGCAAGAAGTTCGGCCAGACGCGCCGCTGCAACGCCGAGGGAACGTTCTTCGAGGATGAAACGTCTGGCTTCTGCGGCCATGATGGTTCTTTCGTCGTTACGAGCCAGCAGCCTTTCGATTGCAGAAGCGAATGCGGCCACATCGCCCGGCGGGGTGAGAAACCCGGTTTGGCCATCTCGCACGACTTCCGGTACGCCGGCAATGTCCTGAGCCACCACCGGTAGCCCGGCGGCTTGTGCTTCGAGATAAGCGACGCCATAGGCCTCGCCGAAACCCGGCCAGACGTAAATTCCCCCACCACAGAGGACATCCGGCACGGCGGCTGGCTCAATCGCGCCAAGCCATTCGATACGGTCGGCGGGCAAGCCGGCGAATTGCGCCTTGACCTCGTCACGGGCGGGCCCGTCGCCGACGACCGACATGGTCCAGGGCAGGTGGCCGATCACACCGAGCGCTTGGGCCAGCATGCGATAGCTTTCGACTTTGTCGCCCGGGCGCATCATGGCAACGGTAACCAGGCGCGTCGGACAAACTCGTGCCGGCATTTCCCGGAATACCGATGTGTCAATGAAAGGCGAAAGCATGCCGAGAGCGGCCTCGGATGTCGCATCTTCCAGTCCCTGACGATCCCTTTGCGTGAAGCAGATGTTCAGCGCCGCCTGTTCGACGGCTCGCACCACCAACGCTTGCGTATCGGCCCACAAACCGGCATTGCGCCGCCTCGAATAGGAAGCTTCCGCTGTCACATATGGGACAGCAAAGGTCGACGCCAGCTCGGGCCCGATCAGGTCGGGCGCTTTGTAATAGGGATGATAGCAGAACCATAGATCGGGCTTGCCGGCACGATCCCAAAGCCTGGTCAGCCGCGCGGCTTCCTCTCGAGCCTCCATCTTGAGCGCATCGAAACTCTTCCGGTCCGGTTCACGTAGATACAAGCGCAATTCGGATGCCAGTTCGACCCTGTGTCCTCCATGCTCCAACGCCTTGACTAGCGTGCGTGCCATCTGGCGGTCGCCGGAGGCAACGGAATGATTGGGTGACTTCAGCGGCGCGTAGAAGGCAATTCGCATCGCGCGACCCTATCATCGGAAAGTATGCGCAAGTCAATTTTGAAGCATGATCGACTTCACCTTCAAGCAGTGGAATGTGCTATCTGATGCTCATGGAAACAGCTGCCGCGTCCGATCCGTTTGTCGCTTCTCTGCCGGTCTTCGCAGAGTTCGAAAGCGTTGCCGATATTGACAACTATCGGCCTCTCCCCGATGGCTGGGCGCTGGCCACCGCCGACATTGTCGGCTCGACCAAGGCGATCGAGACTGGACGCTATAAAACAGTCAATATGGCCGGCGCCAGTGTCATTTCGGCCCTGCTCAATGCGCTGGGTCGGCGAGATCTTCCCTTTGTCTTCGGCGGCGACGGGGCGCTCGTCGCATTTCCCGGCTCGGCGGTGGAGACCACCCGCAACGCGCTGGCGGCTGTCCAGAGATGGGTGGCTGACGAACTGGACCTGACCCTGCGTGCCGCAATCGTGCCGATAAAGGATATTCGAGCGCAGGGCCTCGACGTTCGCGTGGCAAGGTTCCAAGCCTCCGATGCGGTCCTGTATGCCATGTTCGCCGGCGGTGGCGGCAGTTGGGCGGAAGCCGAGATGAAAGCGGGGCGCTACCGCATCGATCCTGCGCCGGCCGGCGCGCGGCCGGATCTGACCGGCCTCTCCTGCCGCTGGAACCCGATCGAAACCCGGCATGGCGAAATCGTCTCGATCATAGCCACACCGGGGGCGTCGCGCGACCTGCGCGGTTTTCAGTTTCTGGCATCCGACATCATCGCCCTTGCCGGCAGGCAGGAGCGCGATGGCCATCCGGTGCCGGTGAACGGCCCGGCCTACAGCTTGCTGCCCGCCGGCCTGGATATCGAGGCGCGGGCCACGGCGCCGGCAGGACGGCGGTGGCTGTCGAAGGTGTGGATAGTGTTCCTGATGACGCTTACGGCCGTCACCGATAGATATGGCTGGACGATCGGCAGTTTCGATCCGAAGATCTACAAACGCGAGGTGTCCAGCAATTCGGATTTCCGGAAATTCGACGACGGCTTGAAGATGACCATCGACGTTGACGCTGATGTGTTGCAACGGATCGAGAACCGGCTGAAACAGGCGGAAGAGGCGGGCATCTGCAACTATGGCCTGCACCGCCAGAAATCGGCCTTGATGACCTGCCTCGTCGCCTCGCCGCTGCAGCGCGATCACGTTCATTTCATAGATGGTGCCGCCGGCGGCTATGCGATGGCTGCCGCAAGCTTGAAGGCAAAGTTGCCGGTCTGATGACGGCTTGCGAGAATCCATTTTCCGCAATATGCCTCGGCCATGGTTCCTGGGACCATGGTAAGCCGCGCACGGGAGCGGCCAGCCTATCCGAACTAACGGGAAAGCAGATTTTTGGACGCTTCACGATCGGCACATGACCGTCTGCTGAACCGTATCTCGACGCATGCCGCGCAAGTCGGCGTGATCGGATTGGGCTATGTCGGGTTGCCGCTGGCAATGGCGGTCGCACGCGCCGGCTTCCCGGTTTTCGGCTTCGACATCGAAGCCCAGAAGGTCGAGAGCCTGAACAGCGGCCAATCCTACATTGAGGCGGTGACGTCGACAGCCCTTGCGGGCCACGTGGCGAGTGGACAATTCCGCGCCACCGCGGATTTTGCCGAACTGTCCGTCTGCGATGTCATCATCATCTGCGTTCCGACACCGCTGACGAAAAATCGTGAGCCGGACCTCTCCTTTGTCAGGAACACGACTGGCACCATCGCAAAGCATCTGCGTCTCGGCCACCTCGTCGTGCTGGAATCTACTACCTATCCCGGCACCACCGACGACGTGATCAAGCCCATACTGGAAGAAACCGGCTTACAGTCGAAGATAGACTTCTTCCTCGGCTTCTCGCCCGAACGCGAGGATCCCGGTAACCGCAACTTTGAAGTCGCGACGATCCCCAAGGTCGTGGCCGGTGACGGCATTGAAGCGGCGGCGCTCGTGCAGGCTTTCTACCAGGGCGTGGTCAAAACCGTCGTTCCGGTTTCCACCACGGCGACCGCCGAGGCAGTCAAGCTGACGGAAAACATCTTCCGTACGGTCAACATAGCCCTCGTCAACGAATTGAAGGTCGTGCTCGGCGCGATGGGGATCGACATCTGGGAGGTGATCGAGGCGGCCAAGAGCAAGCCCTTCGGCTACATGCCTTTCTATCCTGGCCCCGGATTGGGCGGGCACTGCGTTCCGATCGATCCCTTCTACCTGACGTGGAAGGCGCGCGAATACGAACTGCCGACCCGCTTCATCGAGCTGGCGGCAGAGATCAACACTGCCATGCCGCGTCATGTGGTCGATGAACTGGCGAAAGCGCTGGACCGGCGCTGCGGCAAGGCGCTCAGCCGCTCGCGCATTCTCATCATCGGGCTCGCCTACAAGAGGAATGTGCCCGACATACGCGAAAGCCCCTCATTGCGGCTCATTGAACTCATCGAGGAATGGGGCGGCAAGGCGGAATTCCACGATCCGCATGTTCCCGAGATCCCGACCACACGGGAGCATATGGCGATCAAGGGGCGCCGCTCGGTCGAATTGACCGAGGCGGCCTTGAAGGATTTCGATGCTGTCGTCGTTGCAACCGACCATGACGCGATCGACTATCAGACAATCGCTGATCACGCCCTTCTGATCGTCGACACACGCAATGTTTTTGGCCGTCTCGGGCTCCTCCGAGAGACGGTGGTGAAGGCCTGACGGCGTCCCAGCCGGCGAATTTTCTGCCCGATGTCAGGATCGTGATTGCACTCCGCCCGCAGCTTCGCCACATAACGCCACAAGACATGAATGCAGTTAAGCCTGTTCCTTGGTTGCAAGGACAGTCATTCGGGAAATTCTTTCGCCGCTCTGCCGCCGAAGCCGGCCTCGTTGACTTTGGGCTATCTTTGGGTCGCTGGCGGACTGTGTTATGGCGGATCGAAGGATAATGGCTCCGTCTTCGACGGGTTTCGAGGTGGTATGAGCACGGCGCGAGCAGAAATTTCCACAATTCTCATGGATAAGGTTGCCGATTGGCTGACTCAGTCGGCGCTGGCGGGCAACGACCTGGAAACCTTGGTAAAGGGGTTTTGCGAACGGCTGGCTGCTGCCGGCCTGCCGCTGAAGCGGGTGCATTTGAGCTTTTCGATGCTGCATCCGCTTTATGACGCGCTTGGCTTCACCTGGCTTCGCGGCCAAGGCATGGAAGTGGAAGGCTTCCGCAAAAAGGACGGCGTTCATTCTGACAGATTCCTGACCAGCCCATACTACCATCTGCTCAACAACAAGCTCGACCATCTGCGGCGTCGGCTCGACCCGTCGGTCCCGTCGGAATTTCCCGTTTTCGATGAGCTCAGGCTTATGGGCGTGACCGATTACCTGGCTTTCGTCCATCCTTTCAACGGCAATACCAGTCAGGGTATGATCGGGTCCTGGTCCACCGACAGTGCTTCAGGTTTCACCGACAGCATGATTTCGGCGCTGCTGCGTATCCAAAACCATCTCGCCATCGCAACCAAAATGGCGGTGCTCACCAAGCTGGCCGACAACATGATGACCACTTATCTCGGCGGCGACGCCGGCAGACGCGTGCTGGACGGCCAGATCAAGCGCGGCGAGGGCGACACAATCCGGGCCGCACTGGTCATGGCCGATATGCGCGGGTCGACAAAGCTTGCCGAAACTTCCGGCCGTGAAATCTACATCGATACGCTGAATCAGTTTTTCGATGCCATTGCTGCACCTTTCAATCGCAAAGGCGGGCAGATCATGAGTTTCATCGGGGATGGCTTCATTGCCGTCTACCCTTGCGAAAGGCATCGCTCGCAGTCCGAGATCGCCTGCCAGTCTGCTCTGGCGGCAGCGCACAAGGCCACTGCGCGCATGATGGATCTCAATCTGCGAAGGAAAG
This sequence comes from Mesorhizobium sp. M0587, assembly GCF_040320945.1. Classification (NCBI taxonomy): domain Bacteria; kingdom Pseudomonadati; phylum Pseudomonadota; class Alphaproteobacteria; order Hyphomicrobiales; family Phyllobacteriaceae; genus Mesorhizobium; species Mesorhizobium sp. M0587. The sequence continues at coordinate 56,786 of NZ_JAMYQP010000031.1, read as the reverse complement.
AAAAGGGATTGTCCGACATAAAATTTGGCATCGGCCTGCATGTCGGCAATGTGATGTTCGGCAATGTCGGGCTTACCGACCGGCTCACATTCTCTGTCTTCGGCTCGGCTGTAAACGAGGTCCAGCGCCTCCAGACGCTGACCAAGAAATATCCGCACCGCGTTCTCGCCAGCAAAGACTTCGCCAGCTATTGCGGCGCCAACAGCTGGCTGACGCTCGGCAACGAGGAACTGGCGGGGATCAAGCAGAAGCTGACGGTGCTTTCACCCGATCTGTCGGGCGCTCTCGCACTCGATGAAGACGGTGCGCTGGAGCCGATTTACGACCGCAGATCGGAGGCCGAGCAGGTCATGCTGCTTCATCGCGATGCCGCACGGCTGTCGGCGGGCGACGCGAGGAAGCTCCAGTAGCCCGGCCAATCTGATCCGAACGCCTTTGGTAGGCAGTCCGGTCGCCGGATTCGCCAGTGGCGACCGTTTCGAATCCAAGTTGCTCTAGGCTGGCAATGCGCTAGTCTCGCTTTCTGGGTCTGCCGCCCGGCAGGCCGGCAGGAGTGGGCTGGTATAAGAATGAATTCGGGCGTTGATCTACTGCGGGTCGAAGACGTTGGCATCTCTTTTGCCATTATCGGGGGACCGTTGCATGCCGTCAGGCGTGCAAATCTTCGCGTCCTTCCCGGCAAGGTTACCGCGCTTGTGGGCGAGTCCGGTTCCGGAAAATCGGTTCTTAGCCAGGCAGTGATGGGCATTTTGCCGAACACAGCCCATGTTCGTGGCCGTATCCTATTTTCCGATCCTGAAAAGCCCGGCACGACGCAGGATATCCTGCAGATGCCGCGTGACGGACCCGAAATCCGGGCGTTGAGAGGCAGCCGCATCGGCAAGATTTTTCAGGAGCCGATGATATCGCTGTCGCCGCTGCACACGATCGGCAACCAGGTCAGCGAATCCCTGCAAATTCATACGCCCATGGCTCGGGCAGAGCGCAAGGCGCGGACCGAGGAAATGCTCAGCCTGGTCGGCTTTCCCAATCCCAAGCGCGCCTATGACATGTATCCGTTTGAACTTTCGGGAGGATTGCGTCAGCGTGCCATGATCGCCATGGCGCTTATCTGCCGGCCCGCCCTGTTGATCGCGGACGAGCCGACGACGGCGTTGGACGTCACCATCCAGGCGCAAATCCTGCAATTGCTGCGCGGGCTTCAGAGCAAGCTGAACATGGCGATGCTGCTGATCACGCACGACCTCGGTGTGGTCGCCAATGTCGCCGACGAGGTGGTGGTCATCTACCATGGCGAGATCATGGAAGCGGGACCTGTCGAGGCGATATTCCGCCGGCCAGGTCACCCCTACCTGAGGGGCCTGATGGCAGCCGTTCCGCATTTCGACCTGAAGCCTGGTGAACGGCTAAAGGCGCTCCGCGAGGTGCCTGTGAATGTCGAGAATCTGCTCGGCAAACAGACGGCGCCAGCATCGAAGGGACCGGACGACATCCTGCTATCGGTCAGGGATCTGACAAAGACCTTCACCATCCGCAAGTCCGGATGGTTCGGCGGGAAACATCAAACCTCTGTTCGCGCCGTAGACGGCGTGAGCTTCGATATCAGGCGGGGTGAGTGCCTGGGCTTGGTCGGCGAAAGCGGCTCCGGCAAAACCACCGTCAGCAAGATCCTCATGCGGGCTGTCACCCCGAGCGGCGGCTCTGTGATCTTCAGCGGCCGCGATGGACCGATCGACGTATTGGGAGGCGACACAGACGCCCTGCGCCTGCTGCGCGCGAAAATCCAGATGGTCTTTCAGGATCCGGTTTCGTCGCTTTCACCTCGAATGACGGTGGAGAACATCTTGAGCGAGCCGTTGGAAATCCATCAACGGGGCAATGCCGCGTCCCGACTAGCCACGGTCAAGAGCCTTATGCAGGCAATCGGGCTCGATCCGCGCTTCATCAAGCGTTATCCGCACAGTTTCTCCGGCGGGCAGCGTCAGCGTATCGGCATCGCGCGCGCGTTGGCGCTGGGGCCTGAACTCCTGATCTGCGACGAGCCGGTTTCGGCGCTCGATGTCTCTGTCCAGGCGCAGATCCTGAACCTCTTGAAGGACCTGCAGAAGGAACTGGGCCTGACCTACCTTTTCATATCCCACAACCTAGCGGTGGTGGACTACATGGCAGACCGCATCGCGGTGATGTGCGGCGGGCGTATCGTCGAGCTTGCCCCGCGCGAAATTCTGCTTAGGAAACCGGTCCACCCCTACACGCGCTCACTGGTCGCCGCAGTCCCTTTTCCCGATCTCGACCGGCCGATGGATTTCAAGACGTTGAAGCTCAGCGGCGCTTCCGACACCAGCGCATGGGGACCGCAATTCCGCGACGAGGGTGACGAGGATAGGCTGTCGGCGCTCGATCTTGGCGGCGGCCACCTCGTGCTGGCCCGACGTTCGGCCGATGTCAGCGAGCTACGCCCTTGATCAGCCGGCGCACCGTCCTTGGGCTCATGACTTCGGCATTTCTGCCGGGCACGCTGCACGCAGGCGATCTGGAGCCGGAATTTCTTCAGCCGCAGCTGAAGGCTAGGGCGCTGCCGGCACTCGCCGACCGCCTTCCCAAGAGCCCGCGCGTTTTGAATCTCGCTGCGATGGGCCGGCAGCCCGGCCAGTATGGCGGCACGCTGCGCACGATCATCGGCAGCCAGAAAGATATCCGGATGATGACGATCTATGGGTATGCTCGCCTGGTCGGCTATGACGAAAAGCTTAACATGCAACCCGACATCCTCGAAAGTTTCGACGTAGCGCATGATCGAGTCTTCACTTTCAAGATACGGGAAGGACATAAATGGTCTGACGGCAGCCTGTTGACGCCGGAGGACTTTCGCTATTGCTGGGAAGATGTCTGGCTGAACGATGAGCTTTCGCAAGGCGGCCTTGCCCCGGGCCTGCTGGCGGATGGCAAGGCGCCACGCTTCGAGATCGTCGACCCGTTGACGGTCCGCTACAGTTGGGAGGCGCCAAATCCCGACTTCCTGCCCAAGCTCGCTGCTGCCTCGCCGCTATCGCTTGTTCTGCCGGCCGCCTATCTCAAGCAGTTCCACAAGAAATACCAAGATGCATTCCGGCTCGCCGGCCTGATGACGGAGAACCGGGTCCAGAAATGGACGCTCCTGCATATCCGCATGTCGCGGCAGTATCGCCCGGAGAACCCGGAGCTGCCGACGCTCGATCCCTGGCAGAACCGGACCAAGCCGCCGGCTGAGCAGTTCATCTTCGAGCGAAACCCGTTCTTCCATAGAATAGACGAGAATGGCCGGCAACTGCCCTATGTTGACCGAATTGTCATGAATGTCAGCTCGTCGGCGATCATTTCCGCCAAGACCGGTGCGGGTGAGAGCGACCTGCAAACCATGGGAATTGACTTCGCCGATTACTCTTTCCTAAAGGATGCGGAGAAGCGTTACCCGGTGAAGATGCATCTTTGGAAACGCACACAGGGTTCGCGGCTGGCGCTGCTGCCCAATCTGAATTGTGCCGACCAGGTGTGGCGTAGCCTTTTTCGTGACGTGCGCGTGCGCCGCGCGCTTTCCCTCGCTGTGGACAGGCGCGAGATCAATTTGGCCGTGTTCTACGGATTGGCGCAGGAAAGTGCCGATACGGTCCTGCCGGAGAGCCCGCTCTACCGGCCGGAATTCGCGAAGGCCTGGGTCGCCCATGATCCCGGCCAGGCCAACGCCCTGCTCGACGAGGTCGGGCTTCAAACGCGCGACGATGATGGCCTGCGGGTTCTTCCCGATGGACGCCCGGCGCAGATCATCGTGGAAACGGCCGGCGAAAGCACGCTGGAAACCGACGCGCTCGAACTCATCACGGATCACTGGCGCCAGATCGGCATCGCCCTGTTCGTCCGGACTTCGCAGCGCGACATCTTCCGCAGCCGCGCGCTTGGCGGCCAGATCATAATGTCGATGTGGTCGGGCATCGACAATGGCGTGCCGACCCCCGACATGAATCCGTACCAGTTGGCCCCCACCATCGACGATCAGCTGCAATGGCCGCTCTGGGGTGCCCACTACCTGTCTCGTGGCACGCTCGGTGAGGCGCCCGATCTTCCGCCTGTGGTCGAGTTGATGGCTTTGCTCAAGCGCTGGAACGCGTCGACCGATGCCACGTCGCGCGCCGAGATCTGGAATTCAATGCTGTCGATCTACACCGATCAGGTGTTTTCGATCGGCACGGTGAACGGAACGCATCAGCCGGTTCTGGCGTCCTCACGGCTGCGCAATCTGCCTGACAAGGCGCTCTACGGCTATGACCCGACCGCCTATTTCGGTGTCTACATGCCGGATACATTCTGGCTTGGAGAGTCCTGAGCGTGTTTCGATATATTGTCTGGCGCATCGCTGTGATGGTTCCAACGCTGCTGATCATATCGGCGCTGGTGTTCACGATCATCGAACTTCCCCCAGGCGATTATTTCGACAGCTATGTTTCCGAGCTTCGGGCTCAGGGCGAAGCGGTGGATTCCGATCGCATCCAAATGATGCGGAAGGAATATGGTTTCGACCAGCCGCCGGTCATTCGCTACTTCTACTGGGTCGGCGGGATGCTGCGCGGTGATTTCGGCTATTCCTTCGAGTATGAGCTGCCGGTTCGCGACGTCGTCGGCGACCGAATGTGGCTGACCGTGCTGGTTTCCTTCGTCACGATCATCTTCACCTGGCTCATCGCCTTTCCGATCGGCATGTACTCCGCCACGCGTCAATACAGTTGGGGCGACTACGGCCTTACTCTCTTCGGCCTTCTCGGCCTTGCCATTCCGAATTTCATGCTGGCGCTGATCCTGATGTATTTCGCCAATATCTGGTTCGGCACCTCCATCGGCCATCTCATGGACCCGCAATATCTCAGTGAGCCGATGAGCTTGGCCAAGGCGAAGTCGATCCTCGCCCATCTCTGGATCCCGGTCTTGATCATCGGCACCGGCGGCACGGCAAGCATGATCCGGCGGCTGCGCGCCAATCTGCTCGATGAGCTTCATAAGCAATATGTCGTGACCGCGCGCGCCAAAGGCCTTCATCCCTTCAGGGCGCTCGTCAAATATCCGCTGCGCATGGCGCTCAATTTCTTCATTTCCGACATCGGCTCTATCCTGCCGGCCATCATCTCCGGCGCCGAAATCACCGCGATAGTGCTGTCTTTGGAAACCACCGGGCCGATGCTGATCAGAGCGCTGCAAAGCCAGGATATGTATCTGGCAGGGTCGTTCCTGATGTTCCTCGCCTTCCTGACGGTCATCGGTGTCCTGATTTCCGACTTGGCGCTGGCGCTCCTTGATCCGCGAATTCGTTTGCAAGGCGGCAGCACCAAATGAACACGCAATCGCCGCTGCCCGCTCCGGGTGCCCCACTGCAACACTACGTTTCCATCGCGCCCTTTGACCTGCAATCGGTAGAGGCGATGACGGCGGAGCAGTCGAAGGTCTTTCAGGCGTCGCAGTTGCGCCTGATGTGGTGGAAATTCCGACGGCACCGGCTTGCCCTTGTGTCCGGCATATTCCTGGCAGCGCTCTATTTCGGGATACTGATCTGCGAGTTTCTGGCGCCCTACAATCTGCACACGCGCAACATGGACTACATCTATTCGCCGCCGCAGCGGGTGCACCTGTTCCATAACGGCAAGCTTGTCGGGCCGTTCGTCTATGGTCGCCAGATGACGCTGGATATGGACTCACTCAAACGGAACTACATCGACAAACAGGATGATGTTCAGCGGATTCGTTTCTTCTGCAAGGGCGACAGTTACCAGTTTTGGGGCCTCGTCGAAGGTGACAGGCATTTTGTCTGTCCTGCCGAAAACGGCCAGCTCTTCCTGGCCGGCACCGACAGGCTGGGGCGCGATGTGCTCTCGCGCATCATCTATGGCGCACGCATTTCACTGACCATCGGCCTTGTCGGCATCAGTTTCAGCTTCCTGCTCGGCATTGTCATAGGTGGAATGGCTGGCTATCACGGCGGTATCTTCGACCTGATCGTTCAACGGATAATCGAAGTTCTGCAATCGATCCCCAGCATTCCGCTATGGCTGGCTCTGGCGGCGATCATGCCGATAACCTGGAGTCCAATCCTGATCTATTTCGGCATCACCGTCATCCTCGGGCTGATCCACTGGACCGGGCTGGCGCGGGCCGTGCGGTCAAAGCTTCTAGCCTTGCGCGAGGAGGATTACGTTCTGGCCGCGCAATTGATGGGCGCCAGCAGCAGCCGCATTATCCGGCGGCACCTCATTCCCGGCTTCATGTCGCATCTGATCGCGACGGCGACGATCTCCATACCCGGCATGATCCTGGGCGAGACGGCGCTGAGCTTCCTTGGGCTTGGCCTGAGGCCGCCGACAACCAGCTGGGGCATCCTGCTCACCGAGGCGCGCAGCGTCAGCGTCATCGCGTTCTATCCATGGCTGCTTTTGCCGATGCTCCCTGTCATTCTCGTCATCTTGGCGTTCAACTTCCTCGGCGACGGGTTGCGGGATGCCGCAGACCCATACAAATGACATCGCCATTCCGCAGCGCTCCCGGCCGCCAAGTCCACCCGGTAGCATCCTCGTCGGCAGCCTGTTCGGTTGTTGCAGTGTTCATCGTTGGCCTCTATATGCGACGAGGCTCGATCGGGGTTCAATCGCAGGCATTGCCGATCTCTTGAGCAGGTTCAGGACACACAAACGCATATGAGTCGCCTCGAGAGTTTCATCCGCAGGCTGACCGCACAGCGCGACATTCTCGATCAAATCTGCGCGGAGGTAGCGAAGATCGAGGGCCCCGTGCTCGAGCTCGGCCTCGGCAATGGCCGGACGTTCCACCATCTGCGCGAGCGCCTGCCCGGACGCCGAATCGTAGCGTTCGACCGCACGCTGGCCGCCCACTCCAGCTCAATTCCCGAAGCTGAAAACCTCGTGCTCGGCGAAATACGCGAGACGGCGAGCAGGTTCATTGGCATCGAGGCCGCTCTTGTTCATGCCGACATCGGAACCGGCTATGAAGATCGCGATGCAGTGACCTCTACCTGGCTTCCCGATCTGACCGCGCGCCTGCTTCGCGTCGGTGGCATCGCGGTCAGCGGCACGCCGCTCGATCACCCGCAGTTGCAGCGCCTCGCGCCGCCGCCTTCGGTGCCCGTCGATCGGTATTTTGTCTGCCGGCGCGTGTGAGGGGCCAAGACGACCCAACCCTTCGGGACCAGATCTTCGGGGGCCAAGTCTTCAGGGGATCGTATATACTGCTATTTCCCGCTCGATGCCGCGCAGCGAAACCTCGTGGGGCACGGGCGTCAGCGCGTTCCGGTGCAACAGATCGGCGGTGAGATTGTCGTCGACTACCGCACGCGTGGCGAAGATTGCCTGTGCGTTGGCAAGGTTCTGGACCCGCGAAGCAATGTTGACCGTCTGACCGAAATAGTCCTGTCGCTCGTTCATGGACACGGCGATGCAGGGGCCGGCATGGATGCCGATCTTGAGCAGCAGGTCCTCGCGCCCGCTCTTGTCGTTGAGCTCACGCATGGCATCGCGCATCCTGAGGGCCGCAGCAATCGCACGATCAGGCGTCGCGAAGGTCGCCATCACCGCATCACCGATCGTCTTCACCACCGCGCCTGCCTCCGCCGCGACGATCTCGTGCAGAACCTGGAAATGCAAGCGCACGAGATCGAAGGCGGAAAGGTCGCCCACCCGCTCGTAAAGCTCGGTCGATCCGCGCAGGTCGGTGAACAGGAAGGTCAGGCTGGTGATCTTCAGGCGCTGGTTAATGTCGAGCGTATCCGTGCGATAGAGATCGCGAAACGTCTGGTTGGTGAGCAGCCGCTTGGCGGTCAGGAAGGGCCGGCTTTTACCCAGGAAACCATGCAACGCTTCGCCGGCGATGAAGACCGTCGGCAGCACGCGGGTGTCGGTCCTGTTTTCCAGCGAAATGCGCACCGGGCCGGGTTGCATCTCCAGAGTCTGGTTCTGGACATGGTCGCGGTCGAAGACCAAAGAGAGGCTTCGGCGCTCCTTTGTTGGTTCGCCCTTCACGTCGATGAACTGCGCTGAATGGGTGACCGGCTCGAAGACGATGATGAATTCGGACGGAAGCTGTATGGGCAGAACCGCCTTTTCACCCGGCGCAAGCTCGATATCCTCCAGCGAGAACGCTTCCATCTGTTTCGCGAAATCCTGTTCCGGCAGATCGACGCCGGACCCCCAGTAGATCTGGCGGAAATATTCCGCCACCGGCAGCTCGTGCGGATTGTGGGCGGCAATCCTGCGCATGCGGGGACTGACGGTGAATGTCACCTCGACCATCTCATCGAGGGTCGGCGCATAGCCCTCGGAGCACAGCGCGCAGGTGTATTCGTCCTTCTGCAAGGTTTTCAGCGTGGCGTTGGTGTCGAGCACGCCGCCACAGCCGGGGCACAGAACATTCCAGGAAATGTCGAAGATGCCCACCCGCGCCGCATGCAGAAAGGCGCTTATTGCGCGCTCCTCGTCCAGGCCATGCTTGCTGGCGAAGGCTGGGGCATTGATGCGGCAAAGTTCGCGGTCGTCGCCCTCCGCGATGGTTCGCTTGATCGCGTCGATCGCCTGTGGATCGACATCGGTCGATTGTCGCAGAAGCGAGAACAGATCCTGAGCTTCGTTCATCGTGCAGGCTCCGGAAGTTGCACCCCGAGGCGTGTTGACCGGACCGGTCTTTGGTCCGAGCGCTCCATCTTACTTCGAAACCGACGGTACGGCCATCGAATGGATAAGCCTAGGGACAATTCAATTTCCATTCGGCGGATTTTCATCGGCGGCAAGCGGCACTATGATGGCCCATGGGGCATTCATGTTTGGGGCTCTCTCCCATGCCGACATCCAACAACCCGCCATTTCCCGCGGCCCTGCGCCTTTTCTCTGTGGTGGTTATCGTCGTCCTGATCGTAGGCGCCGGCCTGTTTTTCGCGCCTGTGTTTGTCCAGCCGCGCTGGCCTTGGGCCGTCACGCCGTTCAATGCCCGCTTTCTTGGCGGCTTCTACACCGCCGAAATGATCGTGATGGCGGCGCTGCTGTTCTGGAATCGCTGGTCGCCCGGCAGGCTCGTGCTCGTCATGGCCTTTATCTTCACCGTCATCGTGTCGATGGCTTCGTTCATCAATCTCGGCTATTTCAACTTCGAGCGCAAAGCGCCCTGGCTCTGGTTTTTTGTCTATCTTGCCGCGGCCGCGGTATCCGGGCTGTTCCTGTGGCGGGCCAGGGCCCGTCCTTCTGCAAAAGGCGTGACCTTAAGCCCCGCATGGCGCGGCTACGTGCCGATGGAATCGGCGCTCCTTGGGCTCTATGGCCTCGGCCTATTGCTGTTTCCCCTGACATTCAGCAGCATCTGGCCATGGCCGGTCGATGCCTTCCACGCTCAGGTCTACAGCGCCATCTTCCTGGCTGGTGCGGGCGGCATATGCCTCGTCTGGAGGAGTGCGCCGCGCGAGGAACTGCTGGTCCTCGGCTTGGCGCAGTTTCTGGTTGGCCTGCTTGCCGTCGTTGGCCTCGCCATCACCGACGCTGCGGTGCACCGGATCGACTGGACGGCGACCGGGACATTGTTCTGGCTCGCCCTTTTTGGCTGGATCGGGATCAGCGGCGTCTTCAAAGTCTACGTCGCCTCCCGGTATTTTGGCCCGCAATCGGCATCATAGGCTGCAGAGACGGCTAGATTTTCAAGTGACGTCCGGTGCATCGTGGCGGACCGATTGCCTTCGCCGGGAACGCCATGACCAGCACGATCTTGCCATCCTCCGACAAAATCCAGCCGCAGCTCCGATCCGTCCGGCCAAGCGATGCGGAGGCGCTTTGCGCTATCTTCAACATGCCGGGCTTCCGCTCGGGCACGTTCAGGATGCCCTTCGAGATGGTGGAGCAGGTGGAGCGACGCATCGCCAAGTCCGGCAAGGAAACCACTTGGATCGTTGCGGAGTTGGACGGCAAGGTCGTCGGCCATGGCAGCTTGGTTGTGCAGGGTTCGCCGCGCCGTTCGCATATCGGCGAGATCAATATCGGCCTTGACGATGCCTTTGTCGGGAAGGGCATCGGCTCTGCCATACTTGGCGCGTTGCTTGACGTGGCCGACAACTGGCGGGCCCTGAAGCGGGTCGAATTGACCGTCTATGCCGACAACGAACCGGCCCTCCGTCTCTACACAAGCCACGGCTTCGAGGTCGAAGGTCGGCATGTGAAGGCCGGTTTTACTGACGGGCAGTACCACGACCTCCTGAGCATGGCCCGGCTGCGGTTCTAAGATCCGCTGTTTAGCCAAGCTGACAATTCCTGCCGAGTCGGCGAACAGGTGACTGCTCATGGAGAACTGCACAGCATACGGTCAGTTTCGTCTCACACCATGTGATCGGGTTGCCATCTGGCCGACCGAATCCAAGTTTGGTCTCCCTTGGCGTTTGCACCGCAAGCGGCTAGACGGGATCAATGACCGCCGTCTTTGATCCAACCCCCACGCCTCCGGCGGAACTCCTGGCTGTGCTGTCGCTGCTCTGCCCGGAAGTCGTGCGTGACATCGAGCAGAACTGGAACGCGCCGGTTTCCGATTACGCCCGCCATCTGTGGCGGCCGGTGGCAAGGCCTGCATCGGGGCCGGCGATCGCTGCCCGCTCGATCCTACGCGAGGTCCTGCATCAGCGCCTCGGTGGGATTATGCAGCCTGAGGAGATCGGCAAGGCTCTCGAAGAGTTCGAGCACGCACCGGTGATTCAGTCCGGCCTGCACTGCCTGCTTCTGATGGACAGGATCACCTTCGATGCCCTCCTGCTTGCCTGGCTCGGCGCGGTCGAAAACGGGCTGTCGGCCTTTTTCGGCTTCATGGGAACGACGATGACCATGGAGACAATTGGCCGGGAGGGGCCGGGATGGCTCGATGTCGGCAACGACAAGGTCAACCTGTTTGGCATGGGGCGGCACAAACTGTGCCGCAAAAGCGCCTGCGTGGCCGGTCCCGTCTCCCTCAACAAGCACGCGCTCGCAGCGGTGGGCGATGAAACGGATGCCAGCCGCTGGCTGGGGACATTGCTTGCCAGCCAGGATAAGGTGTTTGGAACAGCCGCCGATGCGCTGACAGCCCTCAATGAGGATCTGGTCGCCGATTGGGATCGGTCCGGCATGGCCCTGCCGGTTTTCATCGATGACCGGCTCGCCGCTTCTGCCATGGCGAGGCATCTAGAACATGACGGCAGCCTTCTTTCCAGACTGCTCATTGAGCCCGCAAGGCGCCAGCGTCTCGACCGTGCCTTGCAAGAGGCCGCATCGAGCCCATTTGGCAGATTCCTGCCCAACGCCACGGCCTATTTCTGGGGCATCCGCGAGGAGCGCGTGCGCAAGCTCGTCCTCGAGAACGGGCGTCTGATCGAGCCTGACAGGCCGCATGGTCTTTCCATCCCGTTCGAGCGGCCGCATCTCAAGCAGGCGCTGCTGGATGGCGCGCTGCTGCCCAACTTGTTCCTGACGTTCCTTGTCCTTGCCATATTGCCGCGGGTGCGGGTTGTGGGCGGCCTGAGACAGATTGGCTATGTAGCGCTTTTCCACTCAATTCTGCTGGCTGCGCTGGACGAAGACGCACCGGACGAGCGCGATCTGGCTGCGGAGCTGCAGGTTCGGGAAAATGCCTGGGGCACGCGGGTCATCGATGAAAAGATCTCGGTTCGCAAGCAGCTTGCCGGCCTGCCCGAAGGGGCGCTCTTCCCGGACCTGCTCCGGCAATATCGATCGCGCACATTTGCCGAAACGACCGACGACCTGAGATTGGTTCGCGAAAATGCCCGATGGCGCAAGATCGGCCAGGCGGAGATCAAGGCGTCTTGAGCCTCGCTTCAGACCTTGTTTCAGGTTGATTTTCTGGTGCTCAAGCAACGGCGGTGAGTCTCTGACCCTGGTCCGACCGCTTCATTCGAGCACCGCCTCGACAATGGCAACAAAGTCATCGAGCGCGCGATCCCCACGAATCTCGATGCGCGGAAGGTCGATGGGGTCGCAATTGAGGTCCGCCGGCCCGTGTCTGCCGCCGAAGCCGATCCGATAGCCACACTCCTTGGCCAGCCTGCCAAGCCGTCGGTCGGTGACAGAGAAGGGTGCGGCGAACGCCGTGGTTGGCCGACCGGTCCACCGTTCGATGAACATACGAGAGCGCAGGAGCTCGGCGGCCAGGTCAGAGCTCGACAAACCATCGATCGCGCGATGCGTCGCCAGATGGCTGCCGAAGAACGCACCTTCGGCCGAGAGGCGTCGCACCGTCGCGGCGTCCATAAGCTGCGTCGGCGGCCCGCTGTAGGCGTCCCACTGTGCACTTTCACCCACCAAGTCCGTCACCAGGAACACTTCCGCGGTCAGGTCGTTCGCGCGCAAGGTTGGCCAGGCACGCTCGGCAAAGTTCTGAAAGCCGTCGTCGAAGCTGATGAGCACCGGGCGGCCAACGAAAGGCTGACGGTTGGCGATGGACTGTTCCAACTGCTCGGACCCAATCGCGTGAAAGCCATTGGCGCGCAGCCACGCCATCTGGCTGGCGAATGCGGCGGGCGCGAGCCGAAAACGGGCGAGCGCGGCCGGGCCATCATCGGCGACGCTGTGATACATCAGGACAGGGATACGCTGCCGCCGCTCGCTCCGCGCGACGTCGCGGCGCAAGGCCCGCGCCCCGCCCCAGACGATATTTCGCGCGCCCCCGATTTCGATGCGCGCGCGGATTGGCACATGATCGATCACCGGTTCCGTCGCCACATCGTCCGGCGACAGGCGGCGGAAGCGGTCTATGCGGTAGAGCTCGGTCTGGATCGACTGCTCAAGGACAAGGCCTTCGGTCGCTGCCAGCGTCTCCGAGATGGCTTGCGCACCGAACGTGTTCCAGTCGAAGCCCGTCCTTTCAACATTGTCACGCAGCACGAATGCGTGTGCGCTGATGAAACTGCCGCCAGGCGCCAACGCCTCAACGAATTTCTTGGCGATGCGCCGCAACTCGGCGAGATCATCCAGATAGTAGAGCACTTCCGAACAGAAGATCAGATCCATCTCACCCGGCAGCGTGTCGGCAGCGAAATCCAGTACACCGAACTCAACATTCGGCTGATCGCTGCATCGCGCGCGGGCTCGCTCGATGGCTATGGCGGAGATGTCGGTTGCGGTCAGTTGGCCCACATGCGGCGCCAGCTGCCGCGTAAAATGGCCCTCCGCGCAGGCCAGCTCAAGTGCGCGCCCGATCGGTCCGTCAGGCAGAATTTCGAGCTGCCGCTGATATTTTTCCTGCTCATAGGACGATCCGTAGTTCCAGGGATCCTCGGTCGCGAAATAGCCATTCCAGAACGACGTGCGATCCTTGTCGTGCCTGGCCCGTGCGCGGCGCGGCGCTGGAGGCGGCTCCGCAGGTTCGGCGCTCGAGCGAACCAGCTTCCGCGCTTCCGCGGCCAATTGGGCGAGTTTACCGAAATGGCTGTCTGGATCGGACCCGCGTTCCGCTGTGGAAAACATTGCCTCGGCTGCAATCGCGTTTGACGTGTCGGGACCAGCGCCGTTTTGCGGTACAGGCGATCGTCTCGCAAGCCTTGCGGCACTGTCTACAAGCCGCTCAGGCGGCACGATATCCAGGATCAGTCCAATCCAATGATCCTTTGTCACTGTCCCGAGTACGCCGAACTGCACGACAGCCTCAATCTGGCCATCGATCATCAGAGATGCGTAGATTTGATCGATTCCTGCCGGAAGGTCGATCGAGGTCGGATTTCGAGCGTCGACGCGAATTCCGAGTGTCCGCGCCAGTCTGCGCGGCGCGGCAAGATCGTCGGCGTCGAGAAGCATTTGCTCGAGGTGATACTGGACGCGGCGAGCGGCGCCGGGATTGTCCCAGACCTTGCCGAGTTCGATGGTCAACTCAGTGAGGCAGCCGTCGAACCTGTCCCACCTGGCAGCCAATTGCGCTGGCACCGACAGGCTTCCAACCATTAGGCCATCGAAGACCACCGTGGCGATCTCAAGCGCCCATTTACGTCCTGCCGGCAGCGCGCGCAGGGACTGCGGGTTGATCGAGCGCGAGCCGCGGCCGCAACTCGACGCGGCGTTCCACAACGCGAACCACGCGAGGGCTTCGGAAGCGGTGCGGCCGTTCGCCGAGATCGCTCCATTGGCGTGTGCCAGTGCTGGGTGTTTGACCCGGGGATCAGGAGAGAAGCCGCGGGCGATCACGATTTCCGCGTCTGCCATCATCTGCGTTGAATTGCGGGAGAGCGAGTTCGGGCTGACCCGATAGAAAGCGAGCGGCTCGTCGACCATCACCCAACGTCTACCTAGACGTGCCAGGCGCTGCCATAGATCCCAGTCCTCGCAGGTGCGCAGCGACACATCGAAACCGCCCAACTCGACAATTGTCTCCCGGTCGACCAGCAGTGTGTGCGTGCGAACGGCGCACCGGCGGGCGAATGTCTCGAAGGGCTGGATCGCAACCTCCGTTGAGATGCTCGACGGGGTGAGTTCGCCATCGGGCATCACGCGCCGAGAACCGCAATAGGCGGCCACTGCATCGGGCGCGGTTTTCAGTGCGGCCAGCATTTTCGCAAGGAAGCTGGCATCCACCCAATCGTCCGCATCCAGAAACATGAGCCAGTGGCCGCGCGCTGTCGAAATCCCGCTGTTGCGCGCCCCGGCGGCGCTAGACGCGCAAGAGCTCAACGTCCGAAATCGGGCATCGTGCTCCACATAACCAGCGATGATCGCGGTGGTGCGGTCCGTGGAAGCGTCGTCGACGATGATCGCCTCCCAATCCACTACTTCCTGATCGAGAAGGCAATCGAGTGCGCGCGCCAGCGTTACCTCCGCATTATGCGCAGGAACCACGATTGAAACCAAGGGATTATGCGTCACGCCGTCTTACCCGCGCCTGGTTCGCCGATAGAACAAGAGCCCCGAAATATAGCCGGCGATTGCCTGCCAAAGGAGACGGTCCTCAGGGACGCCGAGTCTAAACAGTCTCCTGCGAACTCTTCCGAGACACCAAAGCGGCTTGCATCTGAAAGTTCGTTTCAAATCCGACTTGGTGCCAGTCCGCTCATGCTGGGCGAGCAATGCGGCTGAATGGCCGCGCGTACAGAAGTAGATTTGTTTAGTCAGTCCTTCCATCATCCCTCGGTGAAACTTCATCTGAAGCGCAATCTCAGACGGAGCCCAAAGATCGTCCGCGTCGATAAATGAAAGGAACTCCGCGGCCGTTGCCGCCGCACCAAGGTTGCGGGCCGCCGTGACGCCACCATTTGCCTTACGCAGAGGTTGGATGCGTTGATCTTTCTCGGCGGAGGCCGTGACAATCGACGCCGATCCGTCCGTCGACCCATCGTCCACCGCGACCAGACCCAGTACCTGGTAGGTCTGCCGGCGGATGCTGGCAAGCGTTGCGCCGGTGGTTTGATCGGCATTGAACATCGGTACCACACCGCCTGCGATAGCTTTGTCCTGGATCATCGAGCTTTCGTTTTCTTCGGCAAGAGTTGGCGAATGTCCAAAACGGGTCATGGCATCGGACGGCAGCACTGCTCTCTCAAAATCGGGGCGAATTGGAGACAGGCAAAAAGACCTGAAGACAGGCTGAATGGCAAGCGCTCATGCCTTCGTAGTAGGGGCTTGGGATCCTGGTGCCGGACATTCTACGCCCAGCATCATCACGAATGTCCAGTTCGTAGAACGGCCGGAGGCCTAGGCCGAGATCGGAATACCCCCCCGGCAGTCCAGCTCGGAACGACGAAGTCTTGCACCACCACATCGGTTTCTTCTAGGTAGGAGCAACGGCGGACCTAGATGTCCTTGCTTGCCGATTTGACCGGAAGGTTACAGCACGATGCCATTCATGATTCGACAATTGGGAGCCAGGTATCTGGCGCGCCCGGCACGACCTCTTAGCGATCTGACTGGGATGTTTGCCCTGATTGCCAGGCCGCTCGTCTTTGGGATTGCCCTCTTGTTGGCTGGTCAGGCACAGGCGCAGGCGCCGGCGACCGTCCCGCCTGAAAGGGTCAAACAGCTGTTCGAGCTTCTCGGCGATCCAGCAGTGAAGGCCTGGGTGGCTGAACAACGAAATCAGCACGCCGGATCGACCGGCGCGGCTGCCGAGGCAGGGGCTTCGCCGACCGACGCATCGTCCGGCGCCGCGGCCGCACCAGGCCAGATGAATACGATGGCATCCTCGACGCTCGATCGGATCAGGCACCATATCGAACGAATAGTGCGAACTTTGCCCCTGCTGCCCGGGCAGTTCGCGCGCGTTCGCGCAGAGACCATGCAGGACGTGTCCAGCAAGGGGTCCGCAAGCGTATTTATGCTGATTGCGATGTTCATTGCTGCCGGCCTGGCGCTCACTTGGGCAACGTATAAAGTCACACGTCCATTTCGTCTTTGGATTATCGCGCAACCGAAGGATACGCCAATCGGGCGAGCCAAGAAGATTGGGGGTCGCGCGCTTTATTCCAGCATGCTGATTGTCTCTTTCGCCTTGGGCAGCGCTGGCGCGTTCATGTTGTTCGACTGGCCAATGCTTGTCCGCGAGATTGTATTGACATTCCTGATGGCGGCGGTCGTTACATGGGGTGTGCGCATGTACGTCATGGCCATGCTCGTCCCTTCCTTCATGAACGTCGAGAACGCCGTCGAGGTTCGGGGTTTGCCGATGACCAACGAAGTGGCGGACCATTGGTCCTATTGGCTACCCCGGATCGTCGGCGTCTTCGCCTTTTTCGGCGCCGCGTTTATCCTCTTGCCGGGTCTCGGCGTCGATCAGGACGGAATGATGGTCCTGTCACTGGGCGCGGATTTCGTGTTGCTGTTGGCGTTGCTGCTTGCCATCTGGCGTCGGCCAAGAACGCAGCGAGACGGTGTGCGCCACAGCGGTCACACGGAAGCGACATGGTTGTTGACTGCTTATTTTGTCGTCCTGTTCCTACAGCGCGTCGCCGGCCTTTATATATACTTCTGGGTTACCTTCGCCGCTTTCTTCCTGCCTTTAGCAATCGTGCTGACACAGCGCGGGGTTAATTTCGTCCTGCGGCCGGGTTCGGAAGATGTCGGCCGGCCTACGATCCCGGCGGTGACGATCGCTGTCATCGATCGCGGAATCCGGATGATTTTGATCCTGGCGGCGGCTTACTTTCTCGCGCGTGTCTGGGGTCTAAGCATGCAATCCATGCGCGACAGCGATACGACGACGACGTTTATCTTGCGAGGCTTGATCAATGTCGTGGTCATTGCCCTCGCAGCCGATTTCGGCTGGTCGATCATCAAGGCTTTGATCGAACGAAAGCTGGGCATCGAAATACCGCACCCTGTGATCAGCGACGAGGACGTCCCGATCCTCGATCCGCAGCAGGCGCGGCTCCATACGCTCTTGCCGATCCTCCAGAACATGCTGCTCGCATTGATCATCGTGATGGCGGTGCTGATGATGCTCGCCTCTATGGGTATCCAGATCGGCCCGCTGATCGCTGGCGCTGGCGTCGTCGGGGTCGCGGTGGGCTTTGGCGCACAAACCGTGGTCAAGGACGTCATTTCAGGCGTGTTTTTTCTACTCGATGATGCGTTTCGTGTCGGCGAATATATTTCCTCGGGCAATTACAAGGGTACTGTGGAAAGTTTTTCGCTGCGCTCGGTGAAGCTGCGCCACCATCGTGGTCCGCTGTTCACGATACCTTTCGGTGAACTCGGGGCAGTCCAGAACCAGAGCCGTGACTGGGTTATCGACAAATTCAACATCACCGTTGGCTATGACACCGATATCGACTTCGCTCGCAAACTAATCAAGCGGATCGGCCTCGAACTGGCGGAAGATCCGGAGTTCAAACAGTGGGTGCTCGACCCAATCAAGATGCAGGGCGTGCAGGAGTTCGGCGAATACGGCATCGTATTGAGGGTCAAGGCCATGACCAGACCGGGAGGCGCCTTCGGTATGAAACGCAAATTCTATGTGCGCCTGCGCCAAGTCTTCAAGGAACAGGGCATCGAGCTCCCATTCCCGACCGTCCACGTCCAAGGGCTACAGAACCCACATGAGGCACAGAATGCGCCATTGGAGCTCGCACCCGAGTTGCAAATGGCCGTCGCGCAGTCGCACACCAATCGGCGCAGAAAAAAAGCCAGCACAACGGAGTAGGAAAGCTGTGATACCTGCCCCTCACAGCGCGGCTTAGCAATCTCCTCTGTGGCTCAAAGCTGACGTCGCTGGTTCAGATCCCACCCTTCAAGACCTCGCGCGGCCGCCCTTGTGGCCGGCGATGGGTCACCGGCTGGCCAAATCCTGGTTGCAGCGGCTCAACCAATGTCGCCGGCGCAACGTTCAGTGTAGCTTGTCAAACAAGAGAGAGAGAGACGGCAGCAATCTTGCCGTCGTCGGCGATTATGAAGTCGGTTCCGGCGTACTCTGGCGGCTTGCCAAGGCTACCCTCCACCCACCGCGGTGGATATTGAAAGTCGGGATGAGTGGCCTTGATCACGCCCTGCGGCGCGGTCGATTTCGTCGCGGTGGCGGTAAGCGCCGTTTCGTTCGTAGAATACGGCGTCTTCGTGGATGGCGGCGTGCTCACGATTCTCGCTCAAGGTCCGTCTCCTCATCTCCACGCTAGCAGGAAGACGGAGGCAAGAGGGAGCTTTCGCAACGACGGCCAGGCGCCCGGATCGGCAGCGCTCTGCCGCAGGACCTACACCGATCGCTCGATGTCCATTTGCGATGCCGCTTGCTGGTCGACGGCTATCGGTTCATCCTTGTGAATATCCTGGCCGTGAACGCGCCGTAACGGCCCCTAGCGAGGTCTTGTTCCATGGACTGCTCAGGCTGCGGTTTCGAGGTTGAGGGCGGTTACGCTTTCTGTCCGAGGTGTGGCAGGCGCCAGCCCGTGCTTTGCGCCAGTTGCGGCTTTCCCTGCGCACCTGATTTCGAGTTCTGTCCGAAATGTGGGGCAAGCGTCGGTGCGCCGGCAAAACGCGTCGAACGGCCTGCTCCGACACCAAGCCAGACCATTGTGCCGTCTTCTCGGACTCCGTCGCTGCTTTCGAACATCGAACGCGAAGAAGGGCTGCATGCCGTCTCTGACGCTGATCGCCGGACGGTAACGGTCCTGTTCGCCGACCTTTGCGGCTTCACGACACTCAGCGAGCAACTCGACCCCGAGGTCATGCAAGCGCTGCAGAACGAACTGTTCAAGGAATTGACCGCGGCCGTGCGAAACTTTGGCGGTTTCGTCGACAAATTCATCGGCGATGCACTGCTCGCTTTGTTCGGTGCGCCGGTCGCGCATGAGGACGATCCGGAACGTGCGCTTCGCGCCGCTCTCGACATGATCGCCCGGACGGCGCGGCTCGGCGAAGGCACCCCACATTCCGGCTCGCCTCTGTTACTCCACATCGGCATTAACACTGGTCCGGTTGTTACTGGCGGATTGGGCATCGGCACCGCCAAATCCTATTCGGTTACCGGCGACACGGTGAATACGGCGCAACGCCTGCAATCGCTGGCCGCACCGGGTGAGGTGCTGGTAGGCGAGCTCACTCACAGGCTGACTCGGCATGCCTTCTCTTACGAGCCGCTGGGTGACGTCGTGCTTCGCGGCAAGGCTGGCAGTGTGCTCGTCCATCGACTGGATGCACCGCTTGCCGCGCCGCGTGCAGCGCGTGGGCTCGAGGCGCTCGGCCTCAGCGCGCCGATAATAGGTCGTGGTCTGGAGCTCAATAGAATGCTGGCGAGCCTTGACCAGGCGTGTGGCGGCTCGGCCCAACTTGTCCGCCTCGTCGGAGAAGCCGGTATCGGCAAATCGCGACTGGTGAAGGAGTTTGTCGCCCACGTCGGCGATGAGGATCGTTTTCGCAACGTCGTCGTGCGGCAGGCCACGTGCTCACCGCTCGGCGAACAATCATTTGGCGCCTTGGGCGCGGTGGTGCGCCGCGCTGCCGGGATGATGCAAAACGACAATGGGGACGAAATGCGGGGGAAGCTCGCAGCCTTGCTTACCGATCTCGGCCTGCAGGGCGAGGAGGCGACGCGTTTGATGCCTCTGCTCTACCATGTGCTTGGCCTTGGCGACCCCGATGCTACGTTGCAGCATGTCGAGCCCGAGCAGCTGCGGCGGCAAATCCTCTACGCCGTCCGCACAATCATCGAACGGCGGCTTGCGCTGTCGCCGCTGTTGATTGTCGTCGAAGACCTGCATTGGGCCGACGCCGTGTCGCTCGAGGCGCTACGTTTCGTGATGGACAGGTTGGAACGCACGCGGTTGATGTTGCTGGTCACGCATCGTCCGGCGCCAGACAACGGCCAGCTCGACTCAAGTCGGGTTAGTCATACAGCGCTGAGGCTTGCACCGCTCAACAGTAATGACGCACGCAGCCTGCTGGCGCAGCTTTTCGGCGAGAGCTGGGCGAACTCTGCAGGCGGGCTTCTCGAGCAAATCCTCGAGCGCGCGGGCGGCAACCCCCTTTTTCTAGAGGAGATCGTTCGCGGCCTTATCGATCGCGGTGTACTGATGCGCGAGGGCCAGCGATGGCGGACTGTGGCAGGCGAAGTCGCAACCGGCATTCCCGCCACCATCCAGGCAATGTTGCTTGCTCGCGTCGACCGGCTGCCCCAAGACGTGCGCCGATTGGCCCAGGAAGCCGCGGTAATCGGCCCGCGCTTCGATGCCACACTTCTGAAAACCGTGACAGCCGACCCCGGCCGGCTAGAAGCCGCCTGCGAACTGCTTTGCGATGCGGAAATCATCGAGGAAGTTGCCGGATCAGGCTCGGTCTCGTCGCAAAGCTACCGCTTTACGCAAACGTTGCTGCAGGACGTGATCTACCAGAATCTGCTCCTGCAACGCCGCACCGACATCCACGGGCGGGTCGGTGCTGCCTTGGAGCAAATGTGCGGCGACAAGCCGGAACGGCTCGAGGATTTGACAGTGCTCGGTCATCATTTCGCACAGAGCGCCGAACGGGAGAAGGGCGCGCATTACCTGCAGGCAGCGGGCGATCGCGCTCGCATGATATACGCCAACGATGACGCCCTTCGTCTCTACGAGCGAGCACTGACTGCGTTGGGCGCGGTCGGGCAAACACCGCTCAAATTGGCAATTCAAGAGCGCATTGCCGATTTGAGCGGCCCGGCAGGCCGCCGCGAGGTCGCGCACAGCCATTACGACACGGTGTTGCAGGCATACCGCGAGGCAGCCGATCGTGTCGCCTCGGCGCGCGTTTTGCGTAAGATTGGCCGGCTGCTCTGGGACGTCGGCAAACGGGACCACGCAGAATCCCGCTATGCTGAAGCGGCAGCGCTCCTCGATGGAGCGGATGCCCCGGTCGAGCAGGCGCATCTCTGGCAAGAACGTGGCCGACAGGCATTCCGTAGCGGAGATCACGCTCTCGCAGCAAAATGGGCAGACGCGGCGCTGGATTGCGTAGGCACCCTGATGACGGAACACGTCTCCGAGGTGGGACGCGATGCCACTCTTGTGACCGCCGAGGCACTCAATACCAAGGCAGTGGCGCTGGCTCGTCTTGGGCGAAACCGTGAAGCCGTGCGTCAGGTCGAGCGTAGCATTGAATTGGCCGAAGCCGCCGGTCTACTGGGCGCGGCCTGCCGCGGCTACACCAATCTCGGCGTGCTTTACACGACCATCGATCCGGCACGGGCGATGGAGGTCTGTCGGCGCGGTCTTGAAGTGGCGCGCCATATTGGTGATTTGGGCTTCCAGGCGCGCCTCCTCGCCAATTTGGCGGTCGCTTGTTGTACTTTCACGGATCGCTGTCCAACGGAGGGCGTGCCTGCTGCCGAGAAGGCCATCGAGATCGATCGGGCACTCGACCAGCGCGAGCACCTGCCGGTGCCGTTGATCGTGCTTGGGCAGATCCACCAGTGCAACGGCCGTCCGGAACTGGCGGTTGGCTTGTTCAACGAGGCACTGGCCGTAGCCCGCGAAACGGCCGAACCCCAACTGCTGTTTCCGTGCTATGATGGTCTTGCAACGCTTAATCTCGACCTCGACAATCTGGCCGAGGCCGAACGCTACTTTTCCCTGGCGCAGGGTATATGCGCCCAGCACGGGCTCGACCCGGAAGCGCTTGTGGTGCTGCCTTTTCTCGATTAGCCGGGGTTGGAGGTTGGAATGTCCGCGCGTAGTGACTTGGTACCGCTTCAACCGGGCGACCGGGCGCCAAACGTGGTACTCGACGCCATTTCCCAGGAAGGCAAAATCGCGCTTGATGACTTTCGCGGACAAAAACCGGTGCTGGTTGGCCTGTTTCGAGGTCTGCATTGTGCGTTTTGCCGGCGCCATATCGCCGCCCAGGCACGGCTTGATCCGGAGCTGCGTGAAAAGGGCGTGCAGAGCCTGACGGTGGTCAACACGCCGATCGAACGGGCGCGTCTCTATTTCCGCTACCACCCGATGCCAAATCTGCTTACGGCCTCCGACCCTGAACGCGCTTCACATCGTGCTTTTGGACTGCCCAATCTCGAATTCACCGAGAACGAGACGAATTGGCCGTACAGGGTCTCGATGGCAATGGCAAAGGATATGCGGGTCGACCTACCAGGCGAGTTGCCTGGTCCTATGGATCCTTTTGCGGCCAGCGAATTCCTCGGCAAGAAGGACAATTACGAAGTGACCGAAGCCGACGAGCAGATGATGGCAACGGGACACGGACAACTGATAGGCCAGTTCTTACTGGACCGGCAGGGGATCGTCCGCTGGAGCTTCACGGAGGTTCCTGAGGGTGGGCGATACATGTTTGGAGCCCCCAACCCGCAGGAATTGATGTCAGCAGTGTCCCAAGTCGCCCAATAGAGGCCAAGGGGTATGTTCCGGCGATGCGTCGCACAGGCCCGACGTAATGCTTCTGCAGCGTGCGCAGGGCGCCGAAATTATTGAGCACCATCCCCGATTGGGGACAGAGCACGTAGCTCATATCGAACAGGCCGCAGCGGGCCGCGTGAAGGAAGAGGTCGATTGCTTCAGGCTCGGCGATTGCGCGGTCGCGGGCGAAGGCCAGTGCATTGAAACGGTAGCGCGGCTGGCGTCGCCGCTCCGATAAGCGTTTCAAATTTTTTAGATGACGCGCCTTCATCTTCACCTCATCACATATAACGAGGCACTACTCATTTGTGCGGAGATTGGTCGAGCGGTCAATTGGATTTGCCGGCCATTTCCGTTATCAAAAATAGATACTAGAGCGACCTCAATCGTAGGTTGCGCAATGCCCAAAAGACGAACAAGGGGCGCGTGAAATCGACTTGTGCCAAGAGGATTCCGGCTTGCCGGCCTGATGTTTGTCTGACATAATTTCTTGTTTCGAGTTTTGTTCTGGTCAATGGGGCGTCAGGATGGCTAAGGATTCTTCGAGTACCGCTTCTTCGGCAAATAAAGCGGACGGAAATCTGACAAGTAATGCAGACGGAAACGGGCTGGCCTTCATGGCGGGCCAGGCTCGCGAGAGCGGGGCCACCGGCGACGCTGTAGGTGTTGACAAGATACGTGATCTGCTGTTCGGCAACCAGATGCAGGACTATGACCGCCGCTTTTCCAAACTTGAAGAACGGGTGTTGCAGCGCTTCAAGGATGTCGAATCGGAAGCCAAGCGCAATCTTGACATGTACGAGTCAAATGCAAAGAAGCAGGTCGATTCGCTTGCGGCGCAATTGCGGAGCGAAAAAGATTCACGGGCCGATGCCGACAAGGAGATTGACCGGAATCTTCGCGAGCAAAACCAGGCACTTGAAAAGCAGGTGCGCGCGTTGTCCGATCAATTGAGCGCGCTTGAGCGCGACGTTTCGGACCGGATCAATCGAAACGATCATTTGCTGCGTGAGGAAATCAAGCAGAAGAATGAAGGCGTTCAGATGCTGATAGAGAAAATGTTTGCTGACCTCAGCAACGTCAAGACCGACCGAAATCTTTTGGCGGGTCTGTTTGTCGAGGTCGCAAAATGTCTAAGTCAGGATCCTGTCGGCAGCAAGAGCAACTCGGAGCGTAGCTGGAAAGTGAGTTGATCGGAACTTGACGTCGACCGTCGACCCAATCAGCCTTCCGCCAAAAACAGCCTCGAACGATACAGAGATTGATCGCGAGGCTCTGGCTCGTCTTTTGATCGAAATTGCCCGGAACGTTGATCCCGATTATCGTGCGCGTTTCGACGGAGTTCCAACCGCCGATCCTCGCATGGAAACGCTGCGCCAGTTGCTGGTTAGCCGCGAAATTTCAGAGCTTTCACGAGTTACGCATCTGCTGGACGAACCGGAGCAGCTGGCGGCAGCCGTGGGCGGCGTTCTTCCCAGTGCGGCCGCACGAGCGCCTCATGCGCAACTCGGCGAGGCCCTTGCGCCAGCTGTCGAAAGGGCTGTGCAACGTTCTATCCAGAAGAGCCCGCGCACGCTGACGGATATATTATACCCGGTGTTTCTGCCGGCAATTCGCAAGTCGATAGGGGAAAAGATCGACCAGACCTTTCAGTCGCTGAATGAAACTTTAAGACATATATTTACCTGGCACGGGCTCAAGTGGAGATTTGAATCATGGAGAACTGGAGCCAGCTTCTCTGAAGTTGTTCTTAAACATTCTCTTATATATCGGGTAGAGCATGTCTTTCTCATTAACCGAAATTCCGGACTTTTGATAGCGCATGTAACTGCCGACAACGCGACAAGCGAAGATCCTCAACTGATTTCTTCTATGCTGAGTGCAATTCAAGATTTTGTGAAAGACTCATTCAACGAGAAAGAACAGAGCGGCCTGGACACTATTCGTTTTGGCGACCTTCGTCTCTGGTCGGAAGTTGGACCGTTTGCCACCCTGGTTTCGGTGATCCGAGGAAATCCGCCAGAGGAATTGCATGAAATCGTTCGCGATGTCTTGCTTCGCATCCATGATGAATGCTCACAGGCTTTAGAGCAGTTTGACGGCGACAGTTCGCAGTTGGCCGGCGTAGAGGCGCAGTTGCAGACCTGCGTTGAACTGAAGCAGGAAGAATCAAACCAGGGATTTCCGTGGCTGGTGGTGGCTGCAGCCCTGCTGGTTTTGATTCCGGCAGGCGTTTGGTTCTTTATTTCCTGGCAATCCGGGCAGCGCTGGCAGGCCTATGTGTCGCTACTGGAGACCCAGCCGGGCATCATCGTTGCAGAACAAAAGATACGCGGCGGCCAATTCTATATTGCCGGCCTGAGAGACCCGCTTGGCGCCGACCCGCAGTCGCTGTTGTCTGCAACGCAGGTCGATCCCGCCCGCGTTCATTCACAGTGGCAATTCTATCAGAGCCTTGAGCCGGAGTTCGTGTTGAAGCGGCTGACGGCGTCGCTGTATCCGCCGGATACAGTACGGCTTTCGATCGTCAATGATCTCATCGTTGCCGAGGGCGAGGCTCCCGACACCTGGATAGATCGGGCGCGCGCAGCCGCCCGACAGCTTTCGGCAGGCGGACCGGAATTCGACATCTCCAAGGTTCGTGATGTGAGCCCCGAAGCACGCGCAGCGGAGCACTGGCAGGATTATGTGTCGCGACTTGAGGCCCAGCCGGGAATCGTCGTCGCCCAACAAATGGCGAGGGGCGGACAATTCTATATTTCCGGCCTGAGAGACCCGCTTGCCGTCGACCCTCAGGCTCTGCTGTCCGGAACGGAGGTCGATCCCGCCCGCGTTCATTCACAATGGCAATTCTATCAGAGCCTTGAGCCGGAGTTCGTGGTGAAGCGGCTGACGGTATCGCTGGCTGCGCCGGAGTCAGTACGACTATCGATCGTCAATGATCGCATCGTTGCCGAGGGTGAGGCTACTGCCACGTGGATCAACCGGGCGCAGGCCGCCGCCCAGCAGCTTTCGGCAGGCGGGCCGGTCTTCGATATCTCCAGGGTCCACGACGTAAGCCCCGAAGAACGCGAGGCGGAGCGCTGGCAGGCCTACGTGTCGCGACTGAGGACTCAGCCGGGCATCATCGTTGCAGAACAAAAGATACGCGGCGGCCAATTCTATATCGCCGGCCTGAGAGACCCGCTTGGCGCCGACCCGCAGTCGCTGTTGTCTGGAATGCAGGTCGATCCCGCCCGCGTTCATTCACAGTGGCAATTCTATCAGAGCCTTGAGCCGGAGTTCGTGTTGAAGCGGCTGACGGCGTTGCTGTATCCGCCGGATACAGTACGGCTTTCGATCGTCAATGGTCGCATCGTTGCCGAGGGCGAGGCTCCCGACACCTGGATAGATCGGGCGCGCGCAGCCGCCCGACAGCTTTCGGCAGGCGGACCGGAATTCGACATCTCCAAGGTTCGTGATGTGAGCCCCGAAGCACGCGCGGCGGAGCACTGGCAGTATTATGTCTCGCGACTT
The DNA here is from genome assembly GCF_040320945.1 of Mesorhizobium sp. M0587. NCBI lineage: Bacteria > Pseudomonadati > Pseudomonadota > Alphaproteobacteria > Hyphomicrobiales > Phyllobacteriaceae > Mesorhizobium > Mesorhizobium sp. M0587. The sequence goes on along the minus strand of NZ_JAMYQP010000031.1, from coordinate 30,433 downwards.
GAGGCCCAGCCGGGAATCATCGTCGCCCAACAAACGGCGAGGGGCGGACATTTCTACATTTCCGGCCTGAGAGACCCACTTGCCGCCGACCCGCAGGCTCTGCTGTCCGGAACGGAGGTTGATCCTGACCGCGTTCATTCACAGTGGCAATTCTATCAGAGCCTTGATCCGAATTTCGTGGTGAAGCGGCTGACGGCGTCGCTGACCCCGCCGAAATCGGTCCGGCTTTCGATCATCCAAGGTCGCATCGCTGTCGTGGGTGAGGCTCCTGCCGCGTGGATCAACCGGGCGCAGGCCGCCGCCGAACAACTTTCGGCGGACGGAGTGGTTCTGGATGTCTCGCAGCTGCATGAGCTGGACCTTGCAGAACTCAATCATTTGAGAGAGGCCATCCAGACGACGGATATTTTCTTCTCTTCCGGCAAAGTTGTGCCGGGACCAGAGCAGATGCCGGTTCTCGACAGATTGGCGGGTCAAATAAAGGAATTCGCCCAAGATGCCCGCAAGTCAGGCGTAACAGCGCGGTTCATGTTGACCGGCCATTCGGACGCCACGGGCCGTGAGACGGCCAACGCGTCGATCAGCGCCGCCCGCGCCGAGACAGTTCGTGCGCTTCTCAACAAGCGCGGCGTCACTCCGGAACTGCTGCTGGTTCGGGGCGCGGGCACCTTTGAACCGGCGGTGCCTGAAAATAGTCGAACTGGGAGTTCCACCAATCGCCGGGTTTCGGTTACGGTAAACCTGGATTAGGGCGGAGCCCAAGATGTTGCAAAAAAAGATCTGTATGTTGGGCGGGTTCTCTGTCGGAAAGACGAGCCTGGTTCGCAGGTTCGTGCAAAGCATCTTTTCCGAAACCTACTTGACCACGGTGGGAGTGAAAATCGACAAGAAGAGTGTCGCACTCCCGGACAAAACCGTGGATCTGATTTTGTGGGATTTGGCCGGCGAAGACGATATCGGCTCATTCCGCGTCAGCCATGTGCGAGGTGCGACAGGGCTCGTCCTTGTCGTCGATGGAACCCGCGCCGCTACTCTTGCCGCTGCGCTCACGCTGCGTGAGCGGGTCGAGGCCGAATTCGGTGCTATGCCGTTTGTATTGCTGTTCAACAAAGCCGATCTGGCCGATCGGTGGGTAATACCGGATAGTGAAATTAACGAACTGAGACAACGTGGATGGCAAGTTTATCTAACAAGCGCGCTTTCGGGTGAGCATGTCGATGATGCGTTTCTTAAACTTGCTTCGATGGTAACCAGATAGACCATGGATGGATTACCAAGAGAGGTCAGAAGTTGGATTTTCAATTTCTTCTACAATGGGCGCTCTGTCGCATATTTGAAAATCGACGCCCAGCTTTGCATAGCTGCTAAGGGCGGAAATGTTGAACATTACGGACTCTCATCGCTTCGCATTGGCAAAGCTGTTGCCGAGCAGCTTGAATTTATGGAAGGTTTGCTGCCTTGCCCGGAGCTTCCGTTTCACATTGCCATGGTCGAGCTGCCCAGCGGGCGTGTCGCGGACCTTCATTTTTTTGCTGATAATGCCTGCGTGTGGCTGCTCTTTCTTGACGCCACTGCCGAACGCGACAATAGGCAGCGGCTTCAACAAAAGGCTTATGAAATGACACTCCTGCAAGAGAGGGAGCGTCAACTCAACGAGAAATTACAAACGACGAACGAGGCGTTGAGGAAAAGCCAGGAGGGATTGGCGCGTGAATACCAGCGCGCCGAAACCCTGCTCCTCAACATTCTTCCGGCGTCGATCGCGGAGCGGTTAAAAGCTCACAAAAAAATTGCTGACAACCACGCAGAAGTGAGTGTGCTTTTTGCCGACATCGTCGGTTTTACGGAAAGAGCGCGCAACGTCGGAGCCGTGACGACGCTCGCAATTTTAAACTACTTCTTCAAGGCGGCGGATCGGCTCTCGGAACGATACGGCTGCGAAAAGATCAAGACAATCGGCGATTGTGTGATGGTGGTCGCTGGCCTGCCCACCGCACGATCCGATCATGCAAAGGCCCTCGCGCGCTATGCACTTGAGCTGCGCAAGGCCGTTAAGCGCGAACGCTTCGCAGGAGAACCGCTGAGACTGAGAATTGGAATTCACTCAGGACCAATCGTCGCGGGCGTCATAGGCAAAAGGCGGTTCGCCTATGACCTGTGGGGCGACACCGTTAATCTCGCCTCACGTATTCAAACATCCGCGGAGCCCGATGAAATTCGTATTTCGGATGCAACCCGCAAACTGCTTGGACCAAATTTTGCCTGCGAGCCACTCGCGGAAACGGAATTGCGCGGTACAGGTCGCGTCCGAATGTGGCGGCTCCCGGCCTGATTGGCGCTGCGCATTGCATTAAAGCTCGTCAAACATCATCGTTTCGAATGTTCGCGGCGGTGCGCGAAGCAGTCGACCACCGTCGCCCAAGGTTTTCGGCGAAGTATTTGCCTACACCATGGCCCGGCGAAAGAACTCGGCTTAAGCCGCCTGACCAGTTCTCATCTGTCTGCTTCCCATTTTCGCCGGCGGCCAGGGAGTCAGCGAGAGTCTTTCGAGGTAGGGGAAACTCCTTTGAAGCGTCGCCGCAAGCAAGGAGTATGATCCGTATATCGTACTTCGCGTACGGGATATGATTCATGAGATCTGATTCCTTGCGGTAGTCCCGCCAGTCCAGAATGAGGCAGACTACCTTGACTGCATGCGTCCAATGACTGAGTACCCGCGCCTTGCCTACAGCATGAAAGCCGTTCGCAAGGCAGGCGACCGACTGGCAAAACCTATTCAGTTCGGACTAGCCACCACTGTCGGCCAGTACGTGGACGCGCTCGAAATCTACTCAATCGCCAACAACTGGCGCGACTCGCACTTTTTGCCGATGCGGAGCGTTCGGTTCTCTGTCGGTCACCACATGAGAGCCCTCCGACTGAAGGGCGACATGGCATCTCGCCCGAAGGGTATGGCATCCATTCGTCGAAAGCTTCGAGAGTCCACCACCAATTTGGACACCATGAACGACATCGGCGGTTGCCGAGCGATCATGGCCGACATCAACGGTGTTCGTTCCCTTCTCGCATCGATACAAGACAAGTTCCCCCATGAGATCCACTCTCGGGAATTCAACTATATCGATGAGCCGAAGCTGGACGGCTATCGAAGTCACCATATTGTCTTCAAGTACCGACCCAGAGATGCCGACACTGAGGCTTTCGCGGGACGACGCATCGAATTGCAAGTTCGGACCAGACTTCAGCACTCATGGGCAACCGCGGTTGAGGCTGTCGGGCTATTCCGGGGCCAGGATTTGAAGCACGGAAAGGGGGACCAGGATTGGCTACGCCTTTTCCGGCTTATGTCGGCGGAATTCGCGCACATTGAGCAGTGTCCCGTTGATGTCGGTGTTCCGGATCACAATGACCGGGTGCGAGAATTGCGAGATATCAACAAGCGTATAGGTGCGACAAGCATACTAGAAGAAATCAATAATCTTAGCAGTTACTCAGAAAGCTTCGTACAGCCAACGGAAAAAGCTAGACACTATTTAATAGAGTATCGCCAAGACCATAACGTGAACATCAAGCCATTCTGGACGATTATATTAGGCGCGCGGACATTGAAAGATATAGAGCGAAAAATCGAGCTAAGGGGCAATGGTCCAAAGGCTGTCTTGGTCGAGGTCGATAAGGTCGACAAGCTTGTTGAAATGTATCCGAATTACTTCGGAGACGTTTCCTTATTTGTTCGTAATCTGACATCAATCTGCGTGTGAAAGGCGGCTAATCGAATGCAGCCTGGCCCCGCAACAGGGAATAGCTCCCAGCCCTACGAAAAGCCCGATTATGGTTGCCTTAAGCGTCGCTTCCGTTTGAAGTAGCCGGACCATCTGCCTTCCTCGGCAGAATTCGCCTAAGCCCGTTCGAAATCTTGCCGCTTTCATCGGCCTTTAGCTCACGAGCGGCTTTCTTGAACCGCTCGGATTGCGCTGACTAAACTTTCCAGCCTTTTGGCTTTGGCGCGGTATTTTGGACGGTCGCCAGGCGCCATAGGGTGCCTCACCTTGCACTAGACGTTCTCAGTCACCGCGCCGCCACATTGACTTTGGTCGCTTGCACTACATGGAAGGTGCGAACATTGCCGCCGCGCTCGACTAGGCCGAGAATGGCGCGCTCGTTCGACGGGCCAGGTCTTGCCGCTCTTGGGGAAGGGCCGTACCTTGGTGGTAACGGTGCGCTTCTCTTTGGTCGGCGCCTGCCTGTCATCGGCCGATCTCCTGGTCGTCGGCGCTTAGGCGCATCGTTGCGGCGTCTGCGGAAAAAGTGCGCGGCGGCGTAATGCACGTCGGCCCTGTGCCGAGCGCGGCGAAAGGATAATGGCCCGCCTGTGGGACGAGCCTCTGAATCGTGCAGCCGGGCTGCTCATCGTGCCGGATGCGGCGAAGCGGACCATAACCGACATTGCATTCCGCTGCGGCAGGGGAGCCGAGCGTCGCGCGAGTCATAGTCTCAAGAGCCGTGATCTGTGGTATTAAAGGCCGGTAAGAGCACGCCGGAAGCGCCGATCCTACTCTGACCTGCGGCTTGCGTGTCGCGATCCTAACTGAGGCCCAACATGGAGCGGAAGCTCGCTGCCATCCTTGCCATCGATGTTGTCGGGTACTCGGCGCTCATGGAGTCGGATGAAGCGGGCACCTTCGATCGGCTAAAACGTGGCCGCAAAGAGCTGTTCGAGCCGGAAATCGCAACACGACACGGGCGAATCTTCAAGCTTATGGGAGACGGCCTGCTGGCGGAGTTCGGCAGCGTGGTGGATGCGGTCGAATGCGCGGTCACGCTTCAACGCGGCATGGCGGAGCGTAACGCGAGCGTCGCCGAAGAGCAGCGCTTCGAAGTCAGGATCGGAATTAACCTTGGAGAAGTGATCGTCGAAGGGGACGATCGCTACGGCGAGGGCGTGAACGTGGCCTCGCGCCTCCAACAACTCGCCGAGCCCAGTGGCATCTGCGTTTCAGAGAAGGTGTCCAAGGAGGTCAGGCAGAAGCTGGCGTTTGCGTTCGAGCCTATGGGCGAGCAGCGGGTGAAGAATATAGCCGAGCCGATATACTGCTATCGCGTGAACCTGCAGCTTCCGAGAGCCGCTCCGGTCGGTCGACTGGCATCGCTGGAATTGCCCGACAAGCCCTCTATCGCGGTTTTGCCTTTCACTAACATGAGCAACGATCCGGAGCAGGAAACCTTTGTCGACGGCTTGACCGAAGACCTGATCACCGACCTATCTCGCTGCGCCGGCCTCTTCGTTATCGCGCGCAACTCGACCTTTGCTTACAAGGGGCGGTCGGTCGATGTGCGTTTGGCCGCGCGTGATCTTGGCGTGCGCTATGTGGTTGAAGGCAGCGCCCGGCGCGCCGCGGGACGCGTGCGCGTTAATGCGCAGCTGATCGACGCAATCGGCGGCGATCATATCTGGGCCGAGCGCTACGACAGCAGCCTTGAGGACATCTTTGCAGTGCAGGATGAGGTCACGGCCAAGATCGTCGAAGCCCTTGTCGGCCGATTGGCCGGACGGCCGGCGCGCAAACGGCCGACGAGTCTCGAAGCCTATTACCTGTGCGTGCAAGCCCGCGGCGTCAGTTTTCAGACCGGGTTAGGGGCGCGGGAAGCCTGCATGCTCCTGGAAAAGGCGATTGGTCTCGATCCCGACTATGCCGAAGCACATAGCTGGCTGGCTCTCAATCTTTGGCTCGGCTGGCTGTTCTGGGATGAGCCGAAGGAAGCCAACCAGCCTCGCTCGCTCGCGGAAGCGCAGCAGGCAGTGGCGCTCGACCCTAACGATGCCGGGAACCGCTGGGTGCTGGGCATCATACTTGGTCACGAACGGCGTTTCGCGCAATCGGATGCTGAGTTCGAGGCGACCTTCAAGCTCGACCCCAATCATGCCGATGCTTGGGCGATGCGCTCGGATCTCATCACCTTGAGGGGCGACGCGGTCAAAGGCGTCGAATTCGTGAAGCGGGCATTGCGGCTCAATCCGCGCCCACCGGGGTGGTATTATTGGATGGCGGGCCAAGCCTACTATGCGCTCGGCGACTATCAATCCGCGGTCGATGCTTTACGCAAGCCGGAAACCTACCGCACCACGTCGCGGCGCTTGCTAGCGGCAGCCCTCGCGCAGCTGGGGCGCCAGGATGAAGCCCATCAGGAGGCGGAATTCTTCATGATGAGCAATCCTCATTTCAGCATCAGGTACTGGGCAACATCGCAGCCATTCGACGACGAGGAATTGCTCCAGCGCTTCGTCGAAGGCTACCACAAGGCTGGCCTTCCCGACTAAAGGGCGCATCGCTTTGGATCGCGAAGGCCGGCCAGCCACCTCTCGACGCGAAGAGCGACGAGCCGATGTTCCAGACCGACCTCACGCGGCGCTTCAACGCTGACCAGGCTGCCAAGGCGCACCTCGCAGAAACTGTGCGCCTGGACGACGTCGACCAGAAGGACTTCGATGCGGTCTTCTACGCCGGCGGCCACGGCCCGTTATGGGATTTGGCCGAAGACCCGAATTCGATCAGATTGATCGAATCCTTCATCGCAGCCGGCAAGCCGATCGCCCTCGTGTGGCATGCACCGGGCGTCCTGTGTCGCGTAACCCCGACGGCACGCTGTTCGTTCAAGGCCGATACGTGACCGGCTTCACCAACAGCGAGGAAGAGGCTGTCGGCCTCACGCAGGTCGTGCCGTTCCTCGTCGAGGACGAACTCATCAGCCTCGATGCGGTCTTCTCCAAGGTCAAGGACTGGGGCGTGCACACAGTCGTCGATGGCCAGCTCATCACCGGTCAGAACCCGGCATCATCGAGTGAGGCAGCGGGGGCACTTATGGCTCCTCTGAGCCAAATGAAGACAAAGACCGCCTGAGCGATTGGAAACATCGTGATCTGCTAACGGGACAGCGTTGGCAGATCACCTTCTCACGGAACGCCTGTTCGCACGGTCCCAGCCTCAGGCGTGTATCTCCAGACGATGCTCGGGCAGGCGTGCATCGCCCGCCACTGCTACGCCGCGTCCGAAACCGCCGCCGCTTTCGCCTGCCCCCCGGGGGCTGATCGAAGTCGAATTGGGAGGAAAATCTCCAGAAACCGGAACCAAAGGCGGACATGACGACCTGGGTTGTTGCCAGCTCCCGGTGATATCGATAACACTACCGAAGTCGATCCGATTCTAAGGTGGTGCATGAACGCGGCCGGACGCCAGATAAACCTCGTGCCCAAATGTCTGGCGCTCGCCGTGATCAGGCCGGCGCGGCCGGCCGGTAGAGTGCGCTGATGGCCAAGGCAACCTCATCGAGGCCGGGCGAGAGCCACGCCCCGACGATGGTCGACGTGGCGCTGCGGGCGGGTGTGTCGACCATGACAGTCTCGCGAGCCTTGAAGGAAGGCGGTCGCGTTTCCAAGGCCACGCGGGAAAAGATCATGGTCGCGGTCAACGACCTCGGCTACGTGCTCGACCAATCGGCCGGCAGCCTGTCCTCGCGCAAAACTGGATTTGTTGCCGCGATGGTTCCATCACTCAACAATTCCAACTTCGCCGACACGGCGCGCGGCATTACGGATGAACTCGAGAGCACGGGGCTCCAGCTTCTGCTCGGCTACACTGACTATACGGTCGAGAAGGAGGAAAGGCTGATCGAAGCGATGCTCCGTCGGCGGCCGGAAGGCATCATTCTGACTGGCGGCGCCCATACGGAGCGCGCCCGCCGCCTTCTTAAAAACGCGGGCGTCCCTGTAGTCGAAACCTGGGAGTTGCCCGCGAAACCCATCGATCAGGTGGTCGGATTCTCCAACGAAGAGGCTATGGGTCTTCTCGTCAAGACGCTCGCCAGGAAAGGTTACCATAAATTCGGTTACATCGGCGGCACGACCTCGCGCGACACGCGCGGCAGCCAGCGGCGTGAAGGCTTCGTAAGAGCCATCGAGGAACTCGGCCTTCCGACCGGCCGGCTCGTCTCCTTCGGCGTGCCGCCGATCTCCATCGAACAAGGTGGCCAGGCGGTTGTCAGCATGCTGGAACGCTGGCCCGACACCGAGGCCGTGCTCTGCGTTTCCGATCTCTCGGCCTTTGGCGCGCTGATGGAATGCAAGCGTCGTGGAATGCGGGTCCCGCAGGACATCGCCATCGCCGGCTTTGGCGACTATGAGGTTGCCGCCTTTTGCCATCCCGGGATCACCACTGTGAACGTGGACTGCTATGGCATCGGGCGACAGGCTGCCCGCAGGCTTATCCAGATCATCCGCGGCGGCGAGAAGAAGCACCAACAGGAAATCATCCTGACCGGTTATCGCGTCGTCGAGCGCGAAAGCACCTGAGTTCGCGCCGCAAATTCGAACAGAGAAGGGCATTCCTATAGCGATGTTTCGAGAGACCATCACCCTCACGCATGAGGGCGCGTTGAAAGCCGTTGCAGCCGGAGCGGCGCGCGCCGTCACCATGGGCGTGCCGCAATGTCTCGTGGTCGTCGATGCGAGCGGCGAGACCCTCGCCAGCCTCCGCATGGACGGGGCGCGTTTTCTGAGTATGCGCACTGCACAGGCTAAGGCGGGTACGGCGGCGTCCATAAACGCTGCCACCGGCGGCATGGCGTTCGAAGCGGCACTCTCGGCCGGGATAGCCTCACAGGGCAGCGTGACCAATCTGCCCGGCGGATTGCCGATCCGCTTCGGCGGACGCCTGGCGGGCGGCATCGGCGTCGGTTCGGGAACCAGCGAGCAGGATTTCGACGTGGCTCGCGCCGCGCTGGCGGCGATCGGCGCGGACGCTGTTTAAGCGAGTGTGCTGATATCGGTCCGGAAGGTCGGCGGATCGTCAGAACGCAATCTGGACCTTCATCGATCTGTTCCGGTCGCCGGCGATCTCGAAAGCCGCAACCGCCTCACCCAGGGGATACACGCCCGTCAGTAGCGGTTTGACATCCACCCGGCGGCGATTGATCAGGTCGACGGCGAGCGCAAACTCCTCGTGGAAACGGAAAGTGCCGCGCATCTCTATCTCCTTGGCAACGATGAGGTTCTGTGGGATCGAAAGATCGCCGCCGAGACCGAGCTGCAAGAGCACGCCGCGCGGCTTTAGGACATCGAGCCCTGCACGCACCGCGCGTTCGTTGCCGGAGGCCTCGAACATCACGTCGAAACTACCGTTGTCGACATTGTAGGCAGCAAGCTTTTCGCTGTTGGTCGCGACATTGATCGTTCGGTCGGCGCCGATCTCCAGCGCCTTCGCCAGCACGCCGTCCGTGACATCCGTCGCAACGATTTCGCGTGCCCCGTGGGCTCGCGCGGCCAGGATGCATAGCGCGCCGATCGGCCCGCAGCCGGTGACCAGAACCCGCTTGCCGAGCAGCGAGCCGGCGCGGTTCATGGCATGCAGCGTCACCGCGAAGGGCTCCGCAAATGCGGCTTCATTGATGGAAACGTGGTCGGCGATTTTGTGGCATTGCCACGCCTCGGCGAACAAGCGCTGGCGGAAAGCACCTTGGATATGCGGCATAGGCATGGCGCTGCCGTAGAAGCGCATGTTCAAACACTGGTTGTGCATGCCTTGCAGGCAGTAAAGGCAGGTGTTGCAGGGCCGGCTGGGCGAGATCGCCACGCGGTCGCCGATAGCGAGGCCGGAGACGCCGTCGCCGAGGACCCGCACCGTGCCGGCAACCTCGTGGCCAAGGATCATGGGTTCACGAAGGCGGATGGCGCCGAAGCCGCCATGGCTGTAATAGTGCAGATCCGAGCCGCAGATGCCGCCAGCTTCAACGGCGATCTCGACCTGCCCAGCGCCGAGAACGCCCGGATCGGTCTCCTCGATCCGCAGGTCTTTTGCCGCGTGGATGACGATCGACTTCATGATGTGATCCTTTCTCAGACGACCTGTGTCAGCAAGGTCTGCCCGCCGAAATGGGCGGCGAGGTTGTCGCGAACGAGCTGACCCATCGCCTTGCGGGTCTCCACCGTGCCGCTGGCATGATGTGGTTGCAGCACGACGTTGGAAAGGTTCAGGAAGCGCTGATCGATTGTCGGCTCGTTCCAGAACACGTCAAGCCCGGCACCTTTGATCGAGCCGGCGTCCAATGCCGCGAGCAATGCGATCTCGTCGACCGTGCTGCCGCGCGAAATGTTTATGACGATACCGTCTGCTCCGAGCGCTGCCAGGACCGCCGCGTTGATGATGTGCTTTGTGCGCTCGCCGCCGGCAAGCGTCACGATCAGAAATTCGCTGTCGCGCGCCAGTTCAAGCAGATCGCCGACGAACGTGTAAGGAAGATCGTCGCGCTTGCGTGTGTCGAAATACGAAATCGTGCAGTCGAAGGCAGCGGCGCGCTTCGCCACCGCCGCACCGACGCGGCCCATGCCGACAATGCCCAGCCTCTTTCCACAGACACGCGTGACCAGCCCCATATTGCCCTTGCGCCAGCTTCCATCGCGTACATAGGCGTCGGCCTGCGGGATTTTTCGCGCCACGGCGAGCAGCAGCCCGATGCCGATATCGGCAACGTCCTCGGTCAGCACATCAGGCGTATTGGTGACACGAATGCCATTCGCCCTGGCATAGGCAAGGTCGATGGCATCGGTGCCGACGCCGTAGCAGGAAACGATTTCGAGCTGCGGCAGCTTCGCCATCAGCGCCGCACTTGCGCCAAGCTCGCCGCGCGTAGCGATAGCGCGGATCGCGCCGGAGTGGCTTGAGAGCAGCGCGTCCTTGTCCTCGGCCTGCCAAAGTTTGTGGACGCGATATTTCGCCTCAAGGTCTGCCATGTCCCAATCCGGATAGGGGCCTGTCATCAAAATGTCGGTCACGGCGTCGTCTCCTGTGCGAGTTCATTTTTCCCATTGACTATGTTATCGATAACATTCATGTCAATAGGAACCTGGCGGCGGCGTGGTGGAAATCGTACCGCTGCAGAAAACATTCCTCAGGAGGAGCATTTGAGCAGTTCGTTGTTCGATTTGACCGGCATGCGGGCGCTGGTCACCGGCTCGGGGCAGGGGATCGGCCTTGCGCTGGCCGAGGGGTTGGCGCAGCACGGCGCCGAAATCGTGCTCAACGGACGCAGCGTCGAAAAACTCGCGGCCGCGGCCGCTCCGCTGGTGGCCAAGGGACACAAAGTTCATGTCGCGGCCTTCGACGTAACCGATCACGCAGCGGTGGCCAATGCTGTTGCCGAGATCGAGGCCACCGTCGGCGTCATCGACATCCTGATAAACAATGCCGGCATGCAGTTCCGAATGCCGCTCGAGGATTTCCCTGCTGACAAATGGGAGGAACTCTTGCGCACCAACATCTCCAGCGCGTTCTTCGTCGGTCAAGCGGTGGCGCGGCATATGATCCCGCGGCGGCGCGGCAAGATCATCAATATCGCCTCGGTGCAGAGCGAACTGGCACGGACGAACATCGCGCCCTATACGGCCACGAAAGGCGCTGTGCGCAACCTGACCCGCGGCATGTGTGCCGATTGGGCGAAGCATGGCTTGCAGGTCAATTCCATTGCGCCGGGTTACTTCAAGACGCCGCTCAACCAGGCGCTGGTCGACAATCCCGAGTTTTCAGCCTGGCTGACCAACCGCACACCGGCGGGTCGTTGGGGCGATGTCGGCGAACTGGTCGGCGCGGCGATCTTTCTGGCCGGACCGGCCTCATCCTTTGTCAATGGACACACGCTCTATGTCGATGGCGGCATCACAACCTGCCTCTGAGTCCTGGCCCATCGTCGTGATGGGTGTCAGCGGTTGCGGCAAGACCAGAATCGGCGTCGAGATCGCGGCTCGTCTCGGCCTCGCTTTTGTCGAAGGCGACGCGCTGCACCCTCGCGGAAACGTCGAGAAAATGTCGGCGGGCATCCCGCTTACCGACGAGGATCGTTGGCCTTGGCTGGACCTGTTGGGCGCAGACTTGCGCCATGCACATGAGCAAGGCCGTGGTCTCGTCGCGAGTTGCTCGGCGCTGAAGAAATCCTATCGCGATCGCCTTCGCCATGGTGCTAGCGGACCGGTGCTTTTCGTATTTTTGGACGGATCACGTGCGGTGCTGCAAGCCAGGCTCGCCGAGCGCCGCGGCCACTTCTTTCCACCGGCGCTGCTCGACAGCCAGTTCGCCTCGCTGGAGCATCCCGGCGACGAACCGCTGGTGGTCACAGTGGATATCGACGCGCCTGTCGACGCGATTGCCGATAGAGTGTTGCAGGGTCTGGGTGCATTTGGCGTCGCCCCTGCCAGATCAAGGAAAAAGGCACGTTGAGATGACGCAACCAGCAAAAGTCGCCGTTGTCGGCGCCGGCATCATGGGGTCGGCGATCGCCACCCGCCTGATCGAGACTGGGCAAGCAGTAACGGTATTCGATCTGGACAAGGCCAAGGTCGCCGCGCTGACTGCAAAGGGTGCGGCTGCCGCGGCGTCGGTCGCCGAAGCAACGCGGGCGAGCAGCTTCGTCATCCTCAGTCTCAACCATGCCGATATTGTGCATTCGGTGGTGTTTGGCGATGGTGGTGTGGCGGCTGCGGCGTCGTCGGAAAAGCTGCTGATCGACATGTCTTCGATCGATCCCGTCGACACCGCGCAGATGGCCAGGGAGTTGTCTGCCGAGACCGGCATGAAATGGCTCGACTGCCCGCTGTCGGGCGGCGTTCCCGGCGCGCTGGCCGGAAGGCTGACCGTCATGGCGGGTGGCGAGGCTGAGGACTTCGAACAGGCGCGCACGGTGATGCGGCATCTGTGCACCAACTACACGCTCATGGGGCCGAGTGGGGCAGGGCAGACGACCAAGCTGATCAACCAGCTGTTCTGCGCCGTGCTGTTCCAGGCTGTCGCCGAAGCCGTGAAGGTCGCCGAAGCCGGCGGCGTAGACCCGAAGGCAATTCCCGCGGCACTCAAGGGCGGGCGGGCCGATTCCAGCATCATGCAGGAGTTCATGGCAAAATTCGCCGCCCGCGATTTTTCGCCGACCGGCCGCATCGACAACATGCTGAAGGATCTGGATTCGCTGCAGGCCTTTGCCCTGAAGACCAAGACGCCGATGCCGATGACCGGGCAGGTGGTCGAGATCCATCGCCTGCTGTGCGCCGCTGGTTTGGGGGCGAAGGATTCGGCCGAGATGATGCGCCTGCTCGACGGCAAGACCGGCTAAGCGGCGAGTCGAATTTTGTCGCTTGACGCTCAGAAATGTTATCGATAACATAATTTTTGCGATCTTGGAGGAGCGCATCGTGGCTGAAGAAAAACTGATCGAGTTCAAGTCGATTACCAAGGAATTCGGCGGCACCCGCGCGCTTTCCGATGTATCGCTCGATCTGCACCAGGGCGAGATCCTGGCGCTGCTTGGCGAGAACGGCGCCGGCAAGTCGACACTGATCAAGACGCTCGCCGGCATCCACCGGCCCGACAGCGGCCAAATCCTGTTTCGCGGCGAGCCCTACCATCATCGCCCGCCGCGGCCGAACCAGCGCCAGCCCGTCGCCTTCATCCATCAGGATCTCGGGCTCATCGAATGGATGACGGTCGGCGAGAATGTCGGCCTGGCCCAAGGCTTTTCGCTCCGCTCCGGGCTCATCGACTGGCGATCGACCGAGGCGAGGGCGCATGAGGCGCTGAAGCTGGTCGGCTGCGATTTCGATCCGACGACACGCGTTCAGGATCTGACCCGCACGGAAAAGTCGCTGGTTGCCATTGCCAGGGCGCTGGCCACCGAGGCCGATGTACTGGTGCTCGACGAGCCGACCGCCAGCCTTCCGGCTGACGAGGTCGAGCGGCTGTTCGACGCCATCCGTCCGCTCAAGCAGCGCGGCGTCGGTATGATCTATGTCTCGCATCGTCTGGATGAAATTTTCCGCATCGCCGATCGCGTCGCCGTGCTGCGCGACGGCAGGCTGGTCGGCGAGAAGAAGGTCGCCGATACAAAACCGGACGAACTGGTCGAGATGATCGTCGGCCGTCCGGTCAGCCAGGTTTTCAGCAAGGCTCAAACGCAGGCCGGCGAGACGATCTGCGCCGTGCACGACCTTGTCTGCGCCGGTGCCGGCCCGGTGTCTTTCGACGTGCGCAAGGGTGAGTTGCTCGGTCTCGTGGGGCTGCGCGGCGCCGGGCAGGAACTGGTTGGCCGGGCGCTGTTTGGCTGCCAGGCGTTTTCCGGCACGGTGACGATCCGCGGCGCTGTGCCGGACCTGTCCAGCCCGATCGTGGCGATGTCGTCCGGCATCGGCCTGATCGCGCGCGACAGGACCGAAGAATCAATCGCTGGCGCGTTGTCGATCCGTGAGAACAGTTTCCTCAATCCCGGCGCCGGCAAGCGCGGTCTGTTCTCCTTCCTGACGCCTCACAAGGAGGCTGCGCTGGCGCAGGCGATCGGCAGTTCCGTCGGCTTGCGCCCCAACGATCCACACCTGCCGATCGAAGCCCTTTCCGGCGGCAACCAGCAGAAGGTGGTTGTCGGGCGCTGGCTGCATACCGGTCGCACGTTGCTGATCGCCGAGGATCCGACCGCCGGCGTCGATGTCGGCGCCAAGGCCGAGATCTACCGGCTGATCGGACGTGCCCTCGAAGCCGGCCTCGCCGTCGTCGTCGTGTCGACCGATTTCGAGGAGATCGCCCACATCTGCCATCGCGCGTTGGTCTTTTCGCGTGGGCAGATCGTTCGCGAACTCACCGGCAGCGACCTGACCACATCCGCCGTGATCACCGCCGCATCGGCTTCCGAAGCCGCCTGATTTTTCTGGGAGCAAGCCCATGCAATCGATCGAATCCAGCGCACTCGAACCGACCCGCGGCGAAATGGCTGATTTGCCGCTGGGGCACAAGATCATCCGGCTGCTGCCGGTCTACGGCCTGGTAATTCTCACCGTATTGCTGATCCTGTTATTTTCGATCCTGCTACCGAATACGTTCCCCACGCCGTTAAACCTGCGCTCGATCATCTCCGATAAGGCGATCATCGCGCTTTTGTCGCTGGCGGCGATGATCCCGATGGCATCGGGTCGCATTGATCTCACCGTCGGCTACGGCATTGTGCTGTGGCACATCCTGGCCATCAGTTTGCAGACCATGTTCGGCATTCCGTGGCCGCTGGCGGTGATGATAGTGCTGCTTCTCGGCGCCGCGACCGGCTTCCTCAATGGCCTGCTGGTCGAAGTTGCCCGCATCGACTCTTTCATCGCCACGCTCGGCACCGGCACCGTGCTCTATTCCTTGGCGCTTTGGCACACCGGCGGCCGGCAGGTTGTCGGCGTGTTGCCCAACGGCTTCTACGCGCTCAACGGCACGATGGTGTTCGGGCTGCCGATCACCGGCCTCTACGTGCTGGGCATCGCTGTCGCGCTGTGGATCATTCTCGAATATCTGCCGATCGGTCGCTACGTCTATGCCATCGGCGCCAACCCGAAGGCGGCCGCTCTCAACGGCATTCCGGTGCGCCGTTTCGTCATTGGGGCCTTCATTTCCTCGGGCTTCCTGACGGCGCTGACAGGCGTGCTGCTCGCCTCCAAGCTCCGCATTGGCCAAGCCAGCGTCGGGCTGGAATATCTTCTGCCGGCTCTCGTCGGCGCATTTCTCGGCTCGACGACGATCAAGCCTGGACGCGTCAATGTCTGGGGTACGATGACAGGCGTCATCATCCTGGCGGTCGGCATTTCCGGCATCCAGCAGTTCGGCGGCTCGTTCTTCGTCGAGCCATTGTTCAACGGCGTCACGCTGCTGGTCGCCATCGGCATTGCCGGCTACGCCCAGCGCAAGCGCGGCGCAGCGCAAAGAGCCACGACCAAGACCGTCGCGCAGCCCTCGAAGTAACAAGCCGAGCCAAACCCGTGGATCCTGGAATGAACGACTACGAGGTTCTCGACGATCGGTTCGGCAAGCTGATGATCGGGCATGCCAAGCTCGAACGGCTATGGACCGGTAGCCGTTGGGCGGAAGGACCGGTGTATGTCCCCGCCGCAAGGCACTTGCTGTGGTCGGACATACCGAACGATCGGCTGCTGCGCTACGACGAAGGCGATGGTTCCGTCAGCGTCTTCGAGACCCATTGTAACCACCAGAACGGCCACACACTCGACCGCGAAGGCCGCGTCGTTGCTTGCGAGCATGGCGGGCGCCGCGTCTGCCGGCTCGAGCATGACGGGCGTTGGCAGTCGCTTATCGAAACCGTTGCAGGCAAGCGGTTCAATTCACCCAATGACGTGGTGGTCAAATCGGATGGTTCTATCTGGTTCACCGACCCGGTCTACGGCATCGAAAGCCACTACGAGGGCAAGATCGCCAGAGCGGAGATCGGAGGCTCCCATGTCTACCGCTTCGACGAGCTTTCGGGCGAGGTGAGCGCCGTCATCTCCGATATGGTGCAGCCGAACGGCCTGGCTTTTTCGCCCGACGAGACGATCCTCTATGTCTCGGACAGCGGCGCCAGCCACGTGCCTGGTCTGCCGCGCGCGATCAAAGCCTATGACCTGGCCGCTGATGGCCGGTCGGCGCGTGCAGGCGGCATTTTTGCCGAATGCGGGGCTGGCCTATTCGATGGTTTCCGCGTCGATCGCGACGGCAACATCTGGGCCTCCAGCGCCGACTCGGTGCGCGTCCATGCACCGGACGGAACCCTGATCGGCCGTATCCTGGTTCCCGAACTCGTTTCCAATGTCTGTTTCGGCGGTCCCAAACGCAACCGCCTCTACATCACCGCACAGACATCCCTCTACGCCATTTACGTCAACGCACATCCGGCCGGGGTTGGTCCGGTGGCGGGCGACATCAGCCAGTGACAGGTCGCCATCCAATCGAAAAGCCGAGTTCGGAAAGACCATGCAATTTCTTGAAACCAAGGGAGGTACCAACATGCAACGCAGAACATTCCTGAAATCATCCGTCGCCTTGATGGCGATCGCGATCGCTGCTCCGGCCCTGTTGGCCGGCCAGGCGCGGGCGGACGCGATGGCCGACGCCATGGCGATCGTCCAGAAATATGCGCAGAAGGTCACGGCGTGGGATGGCCCGACCACCGGTCCGAAGGCACAGCAAGGCAAGACGATCGTCGTGCTCGCCGGCGACCTCAAGAACGGTGGCATTCTGGGCGTCACCAACGGGGTCGAGGAAGCAGCCAAGGCGATCGGCTGGGAGGTCAAGGTGATTGACGGCGCCGGCTCGATCGGCGGCCGCACCGCTGCCTTCGGCCAGGCTATGGCGTTGAAGCCGAATGGCATCGTCATCAACGGTTTTGACGCGGTCGAGCAGGCGCCGGCGCTGGAGCAAGCGAAGGCCGCAGGTATTCCGTTGGTCTCCTGGCATGCCGGACCGGTGATCGGGCCAGACGAGAAAAGCGGCGTGTTCGCCAACGTGTCGACGGACGCCATGCAAGTCTCCACGGCCGCGGCCGACTGGGCCTACGCCGATGCCAAGGGCAAGCCCGGCGTCGTTATCTTCACCGATTCTACCTACGCGATCGCCATCGCCAAGGCCGACAAGATGAAGGCGGAGATCGAGCGGTTGGGCGGCAAGGTGCTCGAATATGTCGACACGCCGATTGCCGAGACCTCGCAGCGCATGCCGCAGTTGACCACGTCGCTGCTGCAGAAATACGGCGATGCCTGGACGCATTCGCTGGCGATCAACGATCTCTATTTCGACTTCATGGGACCCTCGCTTGCCGCCGCCGGCAAAGCCGGAGCCGACGCGCCGATCAATGTCGCCGCCGGCGACGGTTCGGAATCGGCCTATCAGCGCATTCGCGCCGGCCAGTTCCAGAAAGTGACGGTCGCCGAACCGCTCAACTTGCAGGGCTGGCAATTGGTCGACGAACTCAACCGCGCCATCGCTGGCGAAAAATGGTCGGGCTATTTGTCGCCGCTGCATGTGGTGACGGCGGACAATGTGGAATTCGACGGTGGGCCGAGCAACGCATTCGACCCCGGCAACGGCTACCGCGACGCATACAAGAAAATCTGGGGCAAGTAGGCACCCACCGACGCGGGCGTATCACGCGATGCGCCCGCTATGCCGGGCCCCTCACACGCAGAACATCAGGACCCATCGCCATGATCATTCGCTATGCCTTCTTCGAAGGTGACATCCACGCTGGACGCGAGAGCGAATTCCGGCACTTCGTCAGGGAGCGGCTGGTGCCGTTGTGGACGCAATTTCCCGGAGCCGAGGAGGTGCGCGTTCTGGATGGCACGGCACGGGACGACGGTGCCCCCGTCTATGCCATGGCGCTCGCCATCCGTTATCCCGACATGGACGCCTGCAACCGAGCGCTTCAATCCGAGGTGAGATTTCAGAGCCGCGACGTGACCGCAGAGCTGCTCAAGATGTTCACCGGCCGCGTGCATCACCATGTTTTCGAGGCCAACGAGTATCCAACCGCTCGATAGGATGATCAAAAAAGCTTCACACGACGATCGCCGGCGCACGTCAAAACTGGACGCATCGGCATCTTAGACAGGTTCACCCGTCGATATTCGACCAGTTCGAGGGCGGCGTCCTTCAAATGCCGTCTGCGGAACTCCGAGATGGTGCGGAAGTGCGGCGGATCGCCCGCCACCATCATCATGAAGTCCGCCCGCTCCACTGCCGCTCTGGCGATCCGCCGTGGTAGTAGACGCCGTTCGCGTAGCCATGCAGAAGCAGCGCCGTCATCATGCGCGGATCGAACGGCGGTTGGCCGAGCGCGCTTCGGTAGCTGCCGGCCATCGCCGAAAGATCGAGCTCTTCCCGGACCAAAGCAACGACCAGCCGAGACAGGTGATCCTTCGGCACGTAGTGGTGCACGCTCCCGGCAGAAGCTGTGCCTCATCGATCTTCCAGGGCCGAAATTCCTTGCTCATAACCCAGCAAAGAACCCTCTTGACCAGTCACTACTCAGACAGGCTCCTAGTCACTCAGACAGGCTCCTAGTCGCGGCTATTTGGGCCTCCATCCGATTGACAAGCGCGACATAACGGGGATGAGCGCGGAGCGAGTCGAGGTCGCTATCTTGACGCATCCAAGGCACGCGCAAAATGAGGTAAGCATGTGATGCAGTTAGCTGACGTTCAAGGCAATCGATAGCCCGCTCCGTCTTGCCCAGCTTTGCATAAAAACAGCCTAAGTTGTACTGAACCGGAATGTTGTCTCCGGCGAACATTTCCCCACGAGAGGCCCACGACAGCGCGCGTTCAATCTCGCCAATTTCCGCCAGCATTGCGGCACCGTAACATAGCGCGGTGGCATTGTCGGGATGCGCTTTGACTTCCTTTTCCACTCGCAGCACACCTTGCCTTGCTGCTTCCTTGGCGTCGTCGCTGCGGCCAAGTGAAACATAGACCATCCCGAGATTGGTCCAGACCCGATAGTCATCGGGTGACAACGATACGGCACGCTCGTACATAGCGGCTGCATTCTCGTATTGACCTTGAATGAAACAATTCCGCCCGTAAGCGAAATAGGTATCGGAAGAACTGGGGTCTAACTCTAAAGCTCGCTCGAACTCCACTTCCGCCTCGGCATACCGGCCATTTACGAACAAGGCCCCGCCACGTGATGCGTGGGCGTCGGCGAGACCTGGCTCAAGTTCCAGCGCCCGTGAGCTGTTGGAAAGGACTGCCTCGAAGCTGGCGTCGGGATCATTGCAAGTCAACAGAAGCCACTCACAATCAGCCAAAGCGGCATAAGCGCGCGCATAATTTGGGTCAACTTCAACAGCTCTAGCAAACAGTCGCTGCGCTGTTTTGATAAACTTGGTCTCGACTCCCCTGTTAAGGAACGACCTGCCCATCAACAGCGTCTCGTAAGCCTCTGGGTTGTCGGTCGAACGGTTTGTAATAGTCTCCAGTTCTTCGGGCAACAGCTTCACTTTGAGGACATCGACTATGGTCTTGGAAATCTCGTCCTGCAGTTTGAAGATATCGTCCAGCGTCCGGTCATATCGCTCGGCCCAGGTATGGTCATCGCCACGACCATTGATTAGCTGAGCCGTGATGCGCACCCGTCCTCCAGCCTTGCGTACACTTCCCTCCAGGACGTAGGCAACATTCAGCTTCTTCGCCACTTCCTCGATTAATACCGCCTTGCCCTTGAAGGTAAAGACGGTATTACGCGCGACCACGGAGAGCCCGGACACCTTCGAAAGGTCGGTGATAATGTCCTCGGTGATGCCGTCGGAAAAGTACTCCTGCTCGGGATCGCCACTCATGTTGACAAAGGGCAGAACCGCGATCGAGGGTTTATCCGGGAGTTGAGGCACCGGTTGCACCGCGCGTTTGCCGGTCCCGCCTGTTCCGGCGCGGTAAACCTGCACCGGCTTTGCGATATTCTTGAGCGCGTGCTCGCCGAGATCGTCGAACGCCAATGTCAGCTTGCCAGTGACATGATCGTGCACGGTGGCGGAGACGTAGATGCCGCCGGGCTCAGCCAGACCCTCCAGCCGGGCTGCCACGTTGACACCGTCGCCATAGAGATCGCTGCCCTCGACGATGACGTCGCCCAGATTGATGCCGATACGCAGGACGATGCGGTAGGCCTCCGCCACGCTCTCGTTGGCCCCGGTAAAACCCTTTTGTAATTCGACGGCGCATTGGACGGCATCAACCGCACTGCCAAATTCCACCAGCACACCATCGCCCATCACCTTGACCACGCGGCCGTGGTGCTGGGCAACCAATGGAACCAGAACATCGCGCCGCCGCGCTTTGAGAGCGGCCAGTGTGCCAGCCTCATCGTGCTCCATGAGGCGCGAAAAGCCAACGACATCAGCAGCCAGAATCGCGGCAAGGCGGCGTTGGGTTCGAATCTCGGCCATGTGGGTTGAATACTTTCAGCAAGCCCAGCATCCGGAAATGTATTGGTAATCTGGCCTGGAGTCTATCTGGCCCGACTTCCGAGACGGTCAATCGCGTCGACTTTGGGATGTCCGCCGTAGGTCCGGTTTAACCCCAACAGCGGACATTTCCGGACCCGCTCGGCCCTTGATGAACTGAAAGGCTCACGGCGACCACTTCCTTTCCCCAATGCTATCAATAGGGGCGTATGCGCGAGCGCTGGTCTGCGCTGGTGTCGCCCCATTTGGTCGACCGCCTCGATCACACCGGTCCTAAGATGCCGCAGACCATGTATGACATAGCACATTGGCGCAGGATTGCGTAGATCATGATGGCGATCAGCGCGGTGAACTCGCAAGTTATGTGCCATGACGAAGGCGTTCGGATATAGGAAACGGCTGACCACGGTTGGACCACTCCTTCCGAGGAAACGCTCAGGGTCATTCAAACCTGTCCAACCCCTTCGGACGCGCCGGCATGGCCCATACGCCACGTTTGGACGGTGCAAGACCGCAACGTATCAGGGTCTCCGCAAGACCGACCGCGGCGCCGACTCCGTCCACCACGGGAAGATCGTGCTTGCGCTGGAGGGCGGATGCAAACGCGGCCATACCGGCGCAACCCAGCGCAACGCCCTCCGCCCCCAGCCTGATGCCTTCGCGTATGAGCTCCGAAATTCGTTCGGAGGCACCACTCTCAGGTCTCTCCAACTCAAGGACCGGGATGTCGGAAGCAAACACGCGCCGGCAGCGATGGGAGAACCCGTAACGGCGAATGTTGTCTTCAATCAGCGGTGCGGAACGACACAGAGTGGTCACGACACAGAAGCTGTGAGCGACAAGGCTGACGGCATGGAGCGAGGCCTCGCCTATACCGATGACCGGTTTGGTGGCGATGGCCCTGGCCGCGTCGAGACCCGTATCGTCGAAGCAGGCAATGATATGGGCGTCGACGTTGTCCATTTCCGCCGCGATCACTTGCTTGAGCAGGCCCGGTACGGAGAGTGCACCGTCAAATGGCCCTTCGATCGCTTCAGGTCCAGCCGTGGACTGCATGCCCACTATCTCGGTCCTGGAACCAGCCACCGCCATCGCGGCCGCGACGATCCCCCTGGTCATCGAAGCGGTCGTGTTGGGATTGATGATGGCAATTCGCATCCGGAGCATCCTGCCTTGGTCCCGCTCGGTCACAGGGATGCCAGCGCGCTGGACATCCGCTCCAGCCCTTGGCGCAACAGAGGACGCGGGCAGCCGACATTCAGGCGGATGAAGCCTTCGCCGCCAGGCCCATAGACGCGGCCATCGTAGAGATTAACCCCGGCCTGATCGACAAAGAACTTCTGAATTCCACCCACTTTGCGATCGAGCGCGCACGCGTCCAACCACACCAGAAACGATGCGTCGGGCCGCATGGGCGTGATGCCTGGAAGGTGTTCACCGGCGAACTCGCAAACCAGATCGATGTTGCTGGCGATGTAGCGCGTGAGTTGGTCGAGCCATGGCTCGCCGCTGCTGTAAGCAACCTCCAAGGCCAGGCGGCCGAAAAAGTTCGCATTCACCATGAATGACGCCTGCATTGCGGCAAGAAGCGCCTCGCGGCGCTTTTTGCTGGCTACCGAAATGGTTGCCGAAGGAACCCCGGCAAGATTGAAAGTCTTCGTTGGAGCGGTGCAGATGAACGATTTCTCCGCAGCATCTTCCGAGATGGAAGAGAAGACGATGTGGGGGCGATCCGACAACCTTATGTCGCAGTGAATGTCGTCGGATATGACCAGGATCCCATGGCGCTCACAGATGTCGTTGAGCGCCGCCAATTCTTCGAGTGTCCAGGCCATGCCGGCAGGGTTGTGAGGATTGCACAGCAGGAATGCCTTGGCACCGCCGGCCGCCAGTTTCTCGAAATCCTCCAGATCGAGCTCATATCTGTTGTTCTGCAGCCTCAGCCGGTTCGTAAGCAGAAGCCGCCCGTTTCCCTGAACCACTTCGAAATAGGGCGAGTACACGGGCGACTGCACAATGACGCCGTCACCGGGCTTGGTGAAGGTTCGCAGTATCGCAGCCACCGACGGCATGATCGCCGGCGCGGGAAGCAAGGTCTCCAGTTTCGGCGACCAGTTGTGCCGGTGCGCGAACCACGATTGCACGATCTCATAGTGGCGCGGATCGCGGCGTGTGTAGCCGTAAATGCCATGCTCTGCGGCCTGGCGCAGTCGCGCGATGACGGTTTCCGGAGCGCGGAAATCCATATCCGCCGTCCACAGCGACAGCAGGTCTTGGCCCTCGACCTGAGGAGAGAACTCGTCCCACTGGTTGGCCCATTTCACGGATCCGAATTGCTGACGGTCGTGGATCTGGTCGAAATCTATTCCCGCGATATTTCGTTGCCCAAGCGCCGATGCGGGCGTGTCTGCACAAGCCATTTTAGTCACCTTAAAAATCTGTTGCCACCACGGTTACGGCCGCTCCCTATTTGAGGATTTGCGCCAGAAACTGCCGTGCCCGTCCTGATGGGGCGTGTTGGTCTCGACGATCTCCCCGCGGTCGATCCGGAGATGGTCAAGGAGGTGCTCGACACGATGGTGTCGCTCGCGAGTGAAGGCATGACGATGCTGTGCGTGACGCATGAAATGGGCTTCGCGCGGGAGGTGGCCGATCGCGTGGTGTTCATCGAGTGCAGAGGTCGGCTCGTCGAAAAGAAGATCTTTGGGTTCATGCAGAGAGCCCGGGCGATTGCAGCGCGTTGCTGCTGGCCACCCGACAACTGCCCTGGGTAGCTGTCCGCCTTCTCCGCGATTCTGACGCGTTCGAGATAATGGCGCGCCAATTCCTCAGCCGCCGACCGCGGCATCTTTCTCACCCAAAACGGCGCAAGCGTGCAATTCCCAAGCACGGTAAGGTGGGGAAACAGATTGAAGTGTTGAAAAACCATTCCGACGTTGCTGCGGACTTCGTCGGTCTTGCGCAGGTCCTCGGTTACCGCCTTGCCATTGACGATGATGTCGCCCGACTGATGCTCCTCAAGATGGTTGATGCAACGGATCATCGTCGACTTGCTCGACCCCGAGGGGCCGCAGATCACGATGCGCTGCCCCAGTGTCACCGACAGGTTGATGTTCTTGAGCGCATGGTATGAACCGAACCATTTGTTGACGTCATGCGGCTCGATGGCCATCGCCTTGTCATGGGGCGTTGCCTTCGTTGCCGCGTGCATTGCTTGTGGCATCATCATCGCGTCCTAGGATTTGTGGCCACGCGCCAATTGGCGCTCCATCGATTGCGAGTAACGGGACATGCCGAAGCAAAAGCCCCAGTAGACCAGTCCCGCAAAGAGGTAGCCGGTTGATGAGATCGTCGGGCCTGCCCAGTTCGGATCGACGCGCGCCGTTTCGACGGCCTTCAGGAAATCCGCGATGCCGACGATGGCGACCAGAGTCGTGTCTTTGAACAGACCGATGAAGGTCGAGACGATGCTCGGTATGACGATCGTCAACGCCTGAGGGAGGACGATCAGGCGCATCATGTCGAAGTAGCTGATCCCGAGCGCCTTGGCCGCTTCGTATTGGCCCTTCGGGATCGCCTGAAGGCCGGCTCTCACGACCTCGGCCATATAGGCGGACGAGAACAACGCTATCGCAATGAGCGGGCGCAGCAGACGATCAGGCGTCAGATAATCCGGGACGAAGAGTGGCATCATGAAGTTCGCCATGAACAACACTGTGATAAACGGCACGCCGCGGACGACTTCGATGAACGTGACGCAAACCGTCTTGACGAAAGGGAGTTCCGACCTGCGTCCAAGCGCCAGGATAACCCCGATCGGAAGCGAGAAGACGATGCCCACGATCGACATCAGCAACGTGATCAAGAGACCGCCCCAGAGCGTCGTATCGATGACAGGCAAATGAAGCCAGGCAACGCCGCGCACGAGAACGAACGCGGCAACGGGGTAGACGAGGAAGAACAGCAACGCCGCCACTTTGCGCCGCGGAGCCTTCGTCCACAGGAGCCAAACGATGAGGATGGCGCCGATCGCCTGCGCAAGGTCCACGCGCCACCGCTCGAAAACCGGATACGCGCCGTATCGCAGGTAGTCGAGCTTCTCGGCGATGAAAGGCCAGCAAGCGCCTTGGCTGTTCGTACGGCAAGCTTCGTGGCCGCCGCTCCAGACCGCGTTGAAGATCGCAAAGCTCAGGAAGTGATGCAGCAGCCACGCGGCGAGGAGGACAAAGCATATTGTCAGCGCGCCTGAAGACGGCGTCGAAAACAGATTCTTTTTCATCCAGCTCACTGGACCCGGTCGAACGTCCGCGGGAGGCGCCATGGCTGGTATGAGCGCGCTGCTGACAACTGGTGAACGCATGGACTGATCGCTCATGCGTCACCTTTCAACGATTGCAAAATGTCGGTTACACGCGTTCATGGCCAATGACGTGGCAAGGGAGATAACGAGATAGACCGACAGGGTAATAGCCATGACCTGGACGGCGGCTCCGGTCTGGTTGAGTACCGTCCCAGCAAAGATCTGAACGAGGTCGGGATAGCCGATGAACACTGCAAGCGACGAGTTCTTGATGAGATTGAGATACTGGCTTGTCAAAGGGGGTATGATGATGCGCAGCGCCTGGGGAACGACGATCAGACGAAGCGTCTTGCCCGGCGCCAGCCCCAGCGCATACGCAGCCTCGGTCTGGCCCTTTGGCACTGCCTGGATTCCACCTCGGACGATCTCGGCGATGTATGAACCGGTGTAGACCGACAGACCGATCAGGAGAGCGGCAAACTCCGGATAGAGCTGATGCCCGCCTTGGAAATTGAAACCCCGTAGCTGCGGCGCGACGAACGAGACCGGCTCGCCAGCCGCCAGGAACACGACCAGCGGAAATCCTATCAAGGTCGCCAGACTGACCAGAAGCACCGGCAGCTGCTCGCCCGTCCGTCTCTGGACGCTCCTGGCGCGAAACCAGAATGCAACGCAGCAAGAAATGGCCGCCACGAATGCCAGGCCCACCAGCCCCGCTCCCGGATGCAAATGAATCTCCGGAATGATGAGGCCGCGATTGTTGAGGTAGATGCCGCCGGGAATGGCGATGGACGCCTTCGGGGAGGGCAACGGCTTGAGGACGGCGTTGTACCAGAACAGCAGCTGCAGCAATAACGGGACATTGCGCACAAGCTCGACATAGGCGGTCGCCACCTTCGAAACGATCCAGTTCGGCGACAGGCGGGCAACGCCGATGACGAAGCCAAGCAAGGTCGCGAACAGGATTGCGAGGACACTGACGTAGAGGGTGTTGACCACTCCCACCCAGAAGGCCTGACCGTAGGTGGACAATGCATCGTACGGTATCAGGGTTTGATTGATGTCGAAGCCGGCAGACTCATTCCAAAAGTCGAATGAGAGCGGAATCCCCCGGACCCGCATATTCGATGCAGTCTGCATGCCGATGCCCAGGGCCAAGGCCAGCAGGCAGCCAGCGAGCAAGAGCTGGTAGAGAACGCCCCGCACTTTCGTATCGTGCAGCGACAAGCTCCTGCGCGACGGCGCGGGAAGCGACAAATGGGACATCGCCTGTTCCTATCGGGTCCGTGCAGGGCGCTGGTGGCAACACGCCAGCGCCTTGCAACCATGCTTTGCCTAGCGGATCGGCGGAGCGTACTGAACGCCGCCGTTGTTCCAGAGCGCGTTCATGCCGCGCTCCATTTTCAGCGGCGAATCCTTGCCGATATTGCGATCAAAGACTTCACCGTAGTTGCCGACCTGTTTGATGACCTCGACTGGCCAGTTATCGCCGAGCCCGATGTCCTTGCCTATGCTGCCTTCCACGCCAAGCAGGCGGCGGATGCTGGGATTGTCCGACGATTTCATAGCATCGACGTTCTTGGAGGTGACCCCGTATTCCTCCGCGGCCACCATGACGTAGAGCGTCCACTTCGCCACATTGAACCACTGGTCGTCACCCTGCCGCACCGCCGGGCCAAGCGGCTCCTTGGAGATCAGCTCGGGAAGAACAATGCTGTCGTCCGGCTTGGCCATGCGAAGCCGCGACGCGTTCAAAGTGGAGGTGTCTGCGGACAAGACGTCGCAACGCCCCTCCTCATAAGCCTTCACGACAGCTTCCTCGTCTGCGAAACCAACCGTCGTGTACTTGATCGACTGCGAGCGAAAATAGTCGGCAAGGTTCAACTCGGTCGTGGTGCCCTGGGTGACGCATATCGATGCGCCCTCGAGCCCCTTGGCTGACGTGATGTTGTCCGGCTTGCGCACCATGAACCCCTGGCCGTCATAGAAATACGTGCCGGCAAACAGTATGCCTAGCGACGTATCGCGGGACGATGTCCAGGTTGCGTTGTGCGCGAGAATGTCGATCTCTCCCGACTGCAAGGCGGTGAAGCGATCTTTTGGCGTCAATGGGATGAACTTGACCTTTTGCGCATCCCCGAGCACGGCAGCGGCCACGGCGCGACAATAATCGACGACAAATCCGGTCCATTTGCCTTCATTGTCGGGAAGGCTGAAGCCAGCCGTGGCCGAATTTGTGCCACAGGTCAGCACGCCATTTTTCTTGACATTGTCGAGGGTTGCGGACCACGCCGAGGAGGCGGTGCACGCGATAGCGAGGGCAAAAAGGCCCTTGAACGTTGATCTCATTTCGGCATTCCCCTTTTTTTGTTGAAAGGAATGTGCTCTCCAGGCTAAGTATTCGTCAAATCGATTGTTCTCATGATGAAAATGAGCGTCGCGCATAATGCGAAGCACTCGCTCTCAGGTGGAAAAGCTGCTTGAGTGGTGAAACAGACGACAGCGCGCGCGACCTATTTTACGGCCGACCCCGGTGCTCCGACGGTCGACCCTGGTGTCTCTTGGTCCGCGACTCGTTGTAGATGCCCATGATGATTTCCCGGAGCCACTTGGTCCCCGGGTCATTCGCCATCTGGCGGTGAACAATAAGCCAGGCATTCACATTCGATACGGGAAGGGGTGGCGGGACCAAGGTCACCTCACTCCTGTCGTCCAGCATTTGCAGGATGGCGTCACCGCAATGCGTAATCAGTTCAGTGCCGCGAAGCGCCCAGGGCAGCACCAGATAGTTCGAGATGGTCGCAACGACTTTGCGACGAAGACCCATCTGTGAGGGCGGCATCCGCGAGGCCTTCTGCCAAGCCATCTGCGGAAATCTGGAGGTGAGAACTGGCCAAATAAGTTTCCAGTGTCATTGCGTTTCTGGCGATCTTGCTTCCGCTCCACACCGCGCAAAACAATCGGTCCTGGCCAAGCTCTACCTTCAAGAGACCTGGGTCGTCGCGTATCGCTGCTCCCGTCAGCGCACAGTCAACTTGTCTCAAATAGACCGATGAACCGATTTCGGGTCCGTTTGCGGGAATGACGTTCAGCGTCGCGCCAGGAGCTTGCCTAGAAAATTCTCGAATGAGGCCTGGGATGAAAACCATGGCGTGATAATCTGTAAGTCCAACGCGAAAGTTACGTCGCGTCGTTGCTGGATTGAAGATCTGATGCCGGTCGATCGACGCGCGGATCGTTGCAAGCGCGGCGGAAATATTTGACAGCAGCTCAACTGCCCGAGGAGTTGGCCGCATCTCGCCCCCATCTCTGGTGAACAATTCATCCTGCAATAGATACCGAAGCTTCGATAGGGAGTGGCTTACAGCTGATTGTGTTCTGCCTAATTCGGTAGCCGCCCGCGTCACGCCCCTTTCACGCATCATCACGTCAAAGACTCGCAAAAGATTGAGGTCGATATCGTTATAGTTCATAGAATTACCCTCATCTGCCACCTGGGACCGACGCACTAGGCGGCGCTACCGCGTTGGATTGCGACGGTGACAGATGGCGCACGCCTGTTCATCCGGAAAGCAAAACACTACCGCCGCCGCGGAGCAAGACTGACGAGAAATCCGAATAAAATGCTTCGCGGTGTTACGTGATCAATTTCGGCCACTCTGGACCGAGCGCGGTCCTAGTGGACGTCGAAATATCGCGACCTCGCAAAGGCTGCCGGCGAACTCGATGTGGAAAGCGCCATCATTGACGGCGAGATCATCGTTCTGAACGATGCCGGCTTGTCCGACTTCGGCGAGTTGCGGAAGGCGATCACCCGGCGCCAGCATGACCTCTATTTCGTGGCGTTTGATCTGATGCACCTCAATGGCCACGATCTGCGCAACATGACCCTGGACGATCGTCGCGAGATCCTGCGCGTTGGTCCCCGAAGGACAGCGCATCCAATTCAGCCAGGCGCTTCCCGGTGACGCTAAAGCGATCTTCCATCTGGTGGACCAAGCCGGCCTTGAGAGTATGGTTTGGAAGCGAATGGACAGCAAGTACCGGAGTGGCAATTCGGCTGGCTAAAGACGAAGGCTGTCACAAACAATCAATACGAGCTGCTCGGCGTCGAGCGCGAGGCCGGCAAGCCAGCCTTTGCCCTGATGGCCGAGCGGGGCACAGGGCGCTATGTCGGGTCGGCCTTCATCACCTTGAACCGCGATATGCGCGAACGACTCTGGAAGAGCGTCCAGGAGCACGCCGGTACGGCTCCCAGGGGCATGAAGCGCCCGGCGACGCAATGGGTCAAGCGGGGGCTGATTGGCCGGGTGAAACACCTACGGGGCGAGGAGGATTTGCGCCACGCCTCACTGCAGGATTTTCGGGAAGAGACGGGCTAGCGCGGCAAAATCCCATGGAAAATCTACCGGGTCAAACAGTTGGAACTTTTGGGAGCACAAAACCTTGTCTCTGTGATCCAAGGGAGGAAACCAATGGCAAATCTGGGAAGACTGGCTGTCGCAATGCTTGGCATTCTGGCTTACCAAAATCGCGACCAGATTGGAGACTTGATCCGCCGTGCAGGAAATCGCGATCCAAACAACCCGCAAGGTGGGCTCATGGACCAGCTGTCCAAGGGAGTAACCGGGACGGCGCTTGGGGACATCCTCGCCCGCTTCAGAAATGCAGGAGTAGGGTCGAAGGTAGATTCGTGGGTTAGTACCGGACCCAACGAGCCGATCGAACCGAAGGACGTCGAGACGGCAATAGACGAGGACACCCTCACTTCTCTGTCGATGCAGACTGGCCTGTCGCGCGACGAGTTGATTGCCAGGATCACGAAAGATTTGCCCGAAGCGGTCGACAAGCTAACGCCAGACGGCGAACTGCCAGCAGCAAATCCGACCCAAGAGACTGATGACATCACACTCCTCGATCAGGTGCCATCACGCAGCCCCCAGCAGTAGGGCTGAGCTGGGGATTGGGTCCCGAAGCGCTTGCCAGCGCCACCGATATCAGGAATATAATCCTTTGTTGCGGCGAACCGCTTCGACGGAGATCGCCATGCCCCAAAAAACTCTCGCCGACACCCTAGGGGTTGTTGAGAATCAGGATTCCACTTTCGCCCTTTGAGTGATTCAAGCCTCATTTTGGAGGTTTTGATGATTCGAACGGTTCTGACGGACGAGCAATGGGAGAAGATGGCTCCGCATTGCCTTGGCAAGGTGACGGACGCAGGGCGTAGCGGCAAGGACAACCGGCTGTTCGTCGAAGCCGTACTGTGGAAGGCGCGCACGAACAGCCCCTGGCGTGATCTTCCGGAAGGCTTTGGCGATTGGAATGCGATCTTCAAACGCT
>NZ_JAMYQP010000030.1:0-88176 GCF_040320945.1 Mesorhizobium sp. M0587 | reverse complement strand
AAGGCATCGCAATGCGCAGCGAGAAAACCGATCGCAACTTCTCCGCGATGATCTACGCATGCGCTGCCGTCATCAATTCTCGATGATTCTCAACAGCCCCTAGTTTAGCAGCCAATGAAGGCCTCTATGTCAATTGCGCGCATCCGATCTGCTGCAAATCGACGAAGCTTGCTTGCACATGAGTGCGATGCCCGACCCGCCGGCCACAACCTACGTCGTCAGCGTCGAGAAGCCGCATTGGCGCACCGACCAAATCGGCAAATCCGCCGCGCAACCCCGCTGGCTCCGGCCGGCGGGCTTTTTGTTTCATAAGCGGAACATGATATTAAGCCGCTGGTTTCTGTGATGGCGGCATAGCCGCTGGTCAAGATCCCGCAAGACTTGGCCGGGCCCGCCTTTTGCCCCGAGCCCCAGGCGGGCCCACTCTCGACCTGTCGCGAGATCCCCCTGCGCTAGATTGTATGCGTCCTGGTGAGGGCTGTCGCGGGCCGTTTGACTATCGTGGCCATAACATGAGCTTGCAATCAACTGCTCTGCCGGGGTTCGAAGCCGGTGCCGCGTCAACACCTTGCCACTCCTGGCTATGCCCGTTACCCGAAAGGTTGGCGGTTTTTGCGTTTGAGCTATGCTTTGACGCTTGGCCGCGGCGGTTTCATCGCTGTTTGCAACTGCAATCTGTCGACGGTCGCAATGATGGCCGCAGCAATCGCTTCCGCCTCGTGGATCAGTTCCGGCCCGTTGAGCCCATTGACCATCTCTTCACTGACCAGGACGCCGGGCGGGCAGTGATCCTCGATTGTGCGTCGGATCAGGGTCAGCGCTGCCCGGCATTCGTCGGCTTCGATCTTCATCTACTTTTCTCACATTCAATTTTGCTAAAATGCAACCAAATCGGCCCCGCGCGCCTTGTAATGGCGGTCGGAGCTTCGAGTGCATGCGTAACGCCGCAGACCGGCTGAAGTTCATCAAGCCGCAGGAACCGGTCTTGGTCGAGACGCCGCCGGTCAGCGACGACTGGATCCACGAGATCAAGTATGACGGCTTTCGCACCCAGATCATTCTCGACTGGGCTGGCGCTCGGGCCTTCACCCGTACCAGCATCGATTGGTCCAGGCGTTGCTGGCCGACGCTGCTGCCGAGAAGCTCAAGGCGAAATCCTTCATCCTCGACGGCGAGATGATTGCTCCCGACCCGGACGGCCGGCCGAACTTCCACGCCATGCATTCCCGGATGGTCAACGCCGAGCTGCTCGCCCTTCGTTGCCTTCGACATCCTGCACAAGGACGGCGAGGATCTGCGCCAGCGGCCGGCGATCGAGCGCAAGGCGATCCTGTGGGAGCTGATCAAGCCGGCGCAAGGCATCATTCAGTACAGCCAGTATGTCGAGGGCGGCGGTGCCGAGTTCTTCGAGGCGGCCGAGTAAATGGGCCTCGAAGGCATGGTGTCGAAGCGACGGGAAAGCTCCTACCGCAGCGGCGCCAAGGGACGAGGCTTGGCTGAAAATCAAATGCTGGGACATCTCCGAGCTGGATCTGATTGGCGTCAAGCGACAGGCCGGCAAGCGGACCGAGCGGCTGTTTGCACGGGACGGGAAATATGTCGGCTAGGCCGTGATCGCTGTCGCCGATGCGGTCAAGGACCGGCTATGGAAGCGCGTTCAGAAGGCCAAGGCGGGCCACCGGATGGCCTTCCCACGGCGGAGGTCACTCCGGACGTCGAATGGATCAAGCCCGGCATCAAGGCGAGCGTCAGGACGCTACGCGGCGAGCGCAAGCTGCGCCATGCGTCGGTGCAGCACATCCGGGAGGTTTGAGCGCTATAGGCACCGCCAAACGTTTGTTATTCCAGGAGGAACTCACCATGCCTGGCAAGCAGGACGTCCGTAATCGCAACCGGGTCGTTGGCGCGACCAAGTTTTTCGGCACAGTGGTGTTCATATTGTTGCTTGTTGGCGTTGTCGTGGGCTTCCTGCAATTTCTCCACGTCTGGGGAAGTCCGACAGACGAGAATCCAACGACGATCGAAAACCCGCGAGATAGAGAGGCGCCAGAGAGCAATCCTCTTGAGCGGGCGTGGCGAGCACCGCAGCGGATTTTGCAGGATGTCAGGGAAGAGACTAGCCAGTTTATGGTGGATTCTGCGCGAGGAACCAAGCAAATGCCGATCCGGACCAAAGCCAATGAAGCAGGTGTTTTCGGCCCGACCGAATTGGCCTTGCTGGACGGGTTTTCGAGCGACTAAAGCTCGACGGCCAATCGCGCGATGCACGCGATGCGCTCGCCTCTCGGATTATCGCAAATTTATCGCAAACTACATGGCCCGACTGACTGACGAAGCCGAGCATTTCTCTTTCGAAACAGCCGCTCGGCCGTTAGCGCCTATAGCGCCTTGCCGGCGCGTATCATGGCGCGTGCGATTGCCAGTTGCGCTTCCGTCCTGGCGTTCTCTTTCTGCGTCATGTTGTCGGCGGCTATGAGCCGCTTCAGCGATCGCAGGATCTCATCACGCGTCCAGCCGACCTCAAGCATGCAATCGACGATCGCCTGAAAACCGGGCTCCATCGCCTCTTGGCAATCAATCGAGCGATCAAGATAGTCGTTCTGATGCCTTGGCGGAGTGATGATCTTACCCCCTGCAAATACTGCTCGCCGTCAGCTCGGTGCCCGAAGCAGAACCAGCGTGACTCTTGCCTGGGCTTGGCGAAACCGAACGGCGCACGAAAGCCGCATCCGTCGAACTCGCACACGTGGTTTTCGATCCGCGTGCGCTCACGCGGAGCTGCTGTCCTGCGTTCTGCAAGTCTGGCTGGCTCGTCGCTCATGGCGAAAAGATTCCACAGACCGTCTTGACGATCAAGGAAAATGTTCCTTTTTTGTTCTTATGGCTCATGAACCGATCGATACGCTGGGAAAGGCGACCCGGCACAACATGCTTGTGAAAGCTGAATGCAGCTGCGGCAATGTCCGCTACTGCCGATCGGCCGACTTGATGATGGTCTATGGGGGCGGTGTCGATCCGCTGACGCTGAAGTTCGACTGCAGCCGATGCAAGCCGCAAGTCAAGATCACGCTGCTAGAGGTGCACCCGGAGCATTTGCCGAAGAAGCTGATGATCCATAAGCCTATGAAGGTCGACGGCAAGATCCATTGGCACACCGAGCGCTTCCGCGGATGAAAAAGACCCTCGCGGACACTTTGGCCGCCCGAGAATCCGTCTATGTAAATTGCGGGCATGCCCTGTGCTGCAAGTCGACCAAGCTCGACATCCAGGCGTTGATCGATCGGCTAGGACCGGATCATGGTTCCATGCATTGGGATCTCGTCGGGCTCTTTAATTGCTCGGATTGCAAGGCTGTGGGCCGCGACCGCCGACCGGTGTTCTTCACCTTCGTGCCCGATTACGAAGGCCAAGACGAAGCACGCACCAGGCGTGTTCAGAAGCCGACTTTCGGCCGCATGTGAAGGCGCTGGCGAAGGTCGGCACCTTGCAGCGCTGCCAATAGGTGAGCGCCAGGCCGCGCGGGACACTTCGGCGATTTCGATCGAAACACCGAATATGAATCTACATTCGCTTGTGCTAATTTAGTTAACAGGAAGTAAGGGGGTTTCGACAATGTCTACATCACGTCGTGCACTGCTTTCCATGATCGGTGCAACTGTCGCATACGCCGCCGTTTCTGGCATCGCCTCTGCGAAAGGGGGCGGCGGAGGTGGCAGGGGTGGCAAGGGCAGCAAGGATGGCGCGATGGACATTGGTTCCGGCCTAGTTCCAGCGAGCGGACCAGCCCAAAGCAAGTAAAAACTTTCAAATCTTTCCAAGGCAAGGCATGCAACCGTGATTACAAATCGGTTTGCCCGACGACGCCGATTGGCAAATGCGATCTTCAAAGCAAGATGGCGCAGTTGTCACCCGCATGTAGAACTTTCGTTGAACAGCATCGCTAAACAGAAGAACGACGTCGTCAGTGTGTTCGAGAAGCCGGATTGGCGCGGCCAAGGCTCTGTCTATGGCGAAAGAGATCGGCGACTGGACGTGAAATATACGGCGTGCGCCGCCTTGAAGATGTGCGAGGTGCCAGACCTGATGGTACTCGGCGAGGTATTGGTGGCCGCCTAGCGTTCCGCACCGGCAACAACAAGGGCTCACTTCGCGCGGGCTTTTTCAATGAGCACGGCGCACTTTCACCGATTACGCGGCGGCCGGGTTCGCGGAAAGGGTATGATAGGCGATGGTGCCTTCTGGAATTCAGCAGCCGCTATTTCGTCAATCAGAGCGTCAAGCATCGCGCGGACGCTCTGGCTTGTTTGGTCGTTCCCGCACAGTCTGTTCTGCGCGCACTCCAGCAACTCACGCGCTGCTGCAAAATCGCTCTGCATAGCAACACCATCGCCCCAACGCAGGACATCGTCGCGCCAGGTAATTAAGTGCTTGCTAATATATGTATCGGCAATTTACCGATTGCGTGAAAGAGACGGCGAGCACATTGGCGGGCTGGCCTCTCTGCCGGCCATAGGAGCCGCTGCGGCGCTTTCCACAGCCATCGCGCGAGCATGGACCCGCTCGCCGAGGCGATCGCCGAATACCGCGCCGGGATGGTGGCATTCGCCGCGCTCCCAAGTGAGTTGACTGATATCGGCAACGAGGAGGAGTTCGTCCAGACAACTTTGGACAAGCGTTCGATCGGCTGTGGGATGACTGTCCGCCGGCAACAAGTCTTGGGGGCGTGGTGGAGGCGATCCGCTTTACGATCGAGTCGCGCTGCATTGTCTGCTCGAGCTCGCAGAACACGCTACAGGCGGCGCTGGCCTTCCCTGAGAGGGAGCACGGCCTATGACAGGCCGGGGAGACGCAAAGCTCTTGCGCCGCGCGGCCGAGTTCAAAGCCGCGGACGATCGGCGGCGACATGCTACCGCAAGGACCGCGGAAATCGAGGAGGCGACCGTCTCGGAGCCCGTGTTCGCAAGGCAGAAAAGAAGGAGGCTGCGGTGGCCCGCGCGTTCGATCGTCTCATGAAGGCCCGGTCGAAAAGCCTGGAGGCCTGCTCGCGAACGTGAAGGTACGGCGCCGTTGGAATACGGATGACGACGCCAGCGAGGTCCAGATCCTCAAAAGCCTTGTCGCCGATATCAAGGCCATGGCGGGGATCTGTCATGAGATCGACCATCAACGGAACGGCGTTGTCTGCGTTTGTGCAGCAATGCCTAGAGCCATTGCCGGATGCCGTGCTTATCGACGCGACGCGCATCACAACCAGCTAATGCGGAAGGCGCGCGGCGACAACTGGAGGAAAGCCCATTTCGTCACCGATCTCGCCAAGGTGGAAAGAGACTATCCTTTTAGCGAAGAGCCTTTAGGCGCAGTGGGTGCTGGAGGATGCCCGGGCCGCCAACGAGGTCGACCAGCGGCAGTGGGAATGCGTTGAACGATGGCGGCAGGCGATTGCCGAGCAGATCCGCGTTCCTGCCCCCGATCTACTCGCTGTCCAGTGGAAGCGTGATGTGGCCGCCAAGGATCAATGTCTTCCGATCAAGGCAGCAGAAATCGCCGCTCTGATCGCGGCCGATGAGGCCTTTCTCGCGGCGCATCCGATTACAAAACAGCCAAGGCGCCGGAAGGCGAACTGATCAAACCTGCAAGTTTGCAGGATTTGGCCCGCTGCTTCGATGGTGCGCTTTCTATATCTAGTGGCAGAAAAGTCACGCAGCTTGAATATGCTGAGGTTCAACCGGCGCGAGCTTATTATCCAGCTAAGTAGGGCGTACCGTTATTTCGCGGGCAAAGGGGATGCCCGACATTCCTCCCGAACTAGGCCCGCTGCCCTCACGGTGGTGGGCCTTTTTCATTTGGCGGCGGGACTAACGGGATTAGCGGTACTAACCTTTGCGGGCCGCTGGCGACTGCCAGCGCAGCTCATCACCATCGGCCAAGCATCGCCTTAAAGATTTTGTTTGCCGAGATGCCTCAGACAAAGGAACAGCTCGAGCGCATGAGGGCGCAGGGCTATTACCGAACCGACCAGTATCGAGCGAAATCCCGCGCTACGTATCTGCGGTGTTCACGAGTGTGGAATACCCATTTCACATTATTAGGCGTTTCCAAGGCTTTGTAGGTCGGACCGCTGACCCAAAGATGACGCACCTGCCAGGGCGTGAACGGCAGCTTTGCGCCGCATGATGGCCATAGGAGCGTCTGTTGCCTCCACTCGGAAGCAGACGCCGGAGAACAACCAATAGTCAATACCGAAGCTGGAACCTGAGCCAAAGAGATGCCCTAGGCGTGTGCAGCAACTAAGACGCCTACCGAATCGTCCCGTCGGGCGGCTATCGGTTCGACACCGTCGGCTAGCGCGCATCCCTTTTAGAGCTTGGATAGATTTTGCCGATATCTATCGGTAAAAGGAGCCGGAAAGTCATGAACGAGATCTGGCACTCACTCCTCGCCAATCTTGCCCTCGTCTCCATCCTGGTCGTTGCTTGGGACCTTGTGGCGGATTTCACGGGGCGTCTCTCGCAGCGGGTACAGTCGCTGCTTCTCGGCCTGGTCATGTGCGCGGGCGCGATCATTTCCATGGCGACGGCTCTGTCCGTCTCCGGCTTCGTCGTCGATCTGCGCGCCGCTTTTGTCGGCGCCGCCGCGTTCTTCGGCGGGTGGCCGGCGTTGTTCATCGCCACCGCCGGCTCCATTGCCTATCGGCTCTATCTTGGCGGGCAGGGTGCCAGCGTCGGCATCGTGAGCATCCTGATCACCGCCGTCGTCGGTCTAGCATGGCACCATATCGTCGCGGCCCGGTCACGCACCATGTTCGACATATTCGGCCTCGGCGTGTCCGTCGCGCTTGCCGGGCTGATCACCCTTCTGATCATCCCCCCGCAAGTCGTCGCCGGCTTTGTCCAGCAGAGCACGCTCCCGTCGCTGGTGTTCCGCTTCCTCAGCACCTTCATCATCGGCGTGCTGCTCGATCGCCAGGAGCGGCGGCGTGATCTCGCCATGTCCAACATGATCTACCGGGCCATGGTCCGCGAGCTGCCGGATAGCCTCAACGTGAAGGATGTCAACGGCCGCTTCATCGCGGCCAATCCAGCCACCGCCGAACTGGTGCGCGCCGCCTCGGTCGAGGACCTTATCGGCAAGACGGATTTCGATTTCTACCCCAAGGACGTGGCCGAGCGCTTCAGGCAGGATGAAACGGGCGCGCTGGAGGCCGGGCAGACATTGCGCATCGACCAACCCGCTCTCCTACCGGATGGCAGGCAGGGCTGGCTTTACACGCTGAAAGCGCCTTTCCGCGACGAGGCAGGCAAGATCGCCGGCGTCATCACCTACAACCGCGACATCACCGAGCAGAAGCAAAACGCCCAGCTAAAGAATGACTTCATCTCGACGGTCAGCCATGAATTGCGCACACCGCTTACCTCCATACGCGGGTCGCTCGGCCTGATCGCGGCCGGTGTGGGGGGCGAACTGTCACCCAAGGTCGCCAATCTCGTCAACATCGCCCACAACAACAGTGAAAGGCTGGTCCTTCTCATCAACGACATCCTCGACATGGAGAAGATCGAATCGGGCGTGATCGCCTTCAAGATCAGGCAGATGCCTGTGCGTCCGGTCCTGGAGCAGGCCATTGCCGCCAGTTCCAATTATATGGCCGAGAGCAGGATCCGCATCGTTATGGTCGACGATGCCCCGCGCGCCGAGGCCAATATCGACCCTGACCGCCTGCACCAGGTGATGGCGAATCTGCTGTCGAATGCGATCAAGTTCTCCGATGCCGGCGGCACCGTGACGGTGAAGCTCCAGCGCCGCGACCGCGACATGCTGCGCATCTCCGTGATCGACCAGGGCGCTGGCATCCCGGAGGCGTTCCGCAGCCGCATATTCGGCAAGTTCGAGCAGGCGGACGCGTCCAGCACCCGCAAGAAGGGAGGCACGGGCTTGGGCTTGAGCATCGTCAAGACCATCATGGAAAAGCTGGGCGGCGCCGCATCCTACGAAACAGAGGAAGGCAAAGGAACCTCGTTTCACGTCGACCTTGCCGAAGCGCCCAGGCAGGCCGAGAAGCCGATCTTGGTCGAACGCCGGGAGCGCAAGCGCGATGGCCGTCTGCGTGTCCTCATCTGCGAGGACGAGCCCGACGTCGCTGCGGTGATCGCGGCACTTCTCGAGGCGGAAGGCTTTTCCAGCGACGTCGCCCCCGACATCGACACCGCCAAGGCGCTGCTGCGCTCCCGCGACTATGTGGCGCTGACGCTCGACATCAGGCTGGCTGGGGAATCCGGCATCGACCTCTTCCACGACATAAGAGCATCGCCGGTGAATTCCGACATTTCGGTCATCGTCATCTCCGCCGTCGCCGACGAAGCTAGGCGCTCGCTGAACGGCAGCGCCGTCGGCATCGTCGACTGGCTGGAGAAGCCGGTGGACTCGGCGCGGCTCCACGCCGCTCTCGCCAAGATCGTCGGCCGCAGGGTCGAGAAGGCGCAGATTCTGCATGTCGAGGACGATGAGGGCTTGCTTGCCGTGATGTCGGCAGGGCTGGGTCCGGGCGTCTCGATCGCCTCGGCGAAAACGCTGCAGGACGCCCGGCGAGCGGTCGCGAAGCGTCGCTTTGACCTGGTCATCCTGGACATAGCGCTTCCCGACGGATCGGGTCTGGACCTGCTGGCCGATCTGCCGCTGGAGACCCGGGTCATCGTGTTCTCGGCGGCGGAAATGGACGAGAAACTCGGCGACCGGGTGCAGGCGATCATGACCAAGACCAGGGCCTCCGAAGTCGACGTCGCGAAGCTGGTCAGAAGCATGCTGATCGCTACTCGCGACGGCAGCGCCCCGACCCCTGGCAAGGAGCGACGATGATGCCGGCACGGATCCTATATGTGGATGACGAGGATGATATACGCGAAATCGCCCAGATGTCGCTTGAGCTCGACCCGGAATTCGAGGTGCGGTCTTGCTCCTCCGGGGTCGCGGCGCTGACCGATGCCGTCGATTGGCAGCCCGACCTCATCCTGCTCGATGTGATGATGCCGGACATGGACGGACCGGAAACGCTGACGCGCCTGGCCGATTCGCCGCTGACGGCATCGATACCCGTGGCGTTCATCACGGCGCGCACGCAGACGCATCAGGTCGAACGCTATCTCGCCATGGGAGCGGTCGGGGTCATCGCCAAACCTTTCGATCCGCTGGCGCTTGCAGGCGAAGTAAGAAAGCTGCTCCCGCGGCGCGATGGCCCTGCCTAGGCGCGCAGGGCAAGGCGACGGCATGAACCCTG
The DNA here is from genome assembly GCF_040320945.1 of Mesorhizobium sp. M0587. Classification (NCBI taxonomy): domain Bacteria; kingdom Pseudomonadati; phylum Pseudomonadota; class Alphaproteobacteria; order Hyphomicrobiales; family Phyllobacteriaceae; genus Mesorhizobium; species Mesorhizobium sp. M0587. The sequence continues at coordinate 78,905 of NZ_JAMYQP010000030.1, read as the reverse complement.
TCGGTAAGCGCCGTTTGCCGTTTACGGCTCCTATACCGTGGGCCGATATTCATCTAGTGATTGTATCGAAATGCGGCTGTCGCGAATCGGCTTTATCTATGATCGCGCGGTGATGGCGGCGAAGGCCGCGTGAAATTTGTCTATCATGGACCGCTTTGGCGGATGTCGGTTCATTGGTTGATCACTCCGGGGGGCGACGGAACCGGAGCAGGATTGGTGGATAGAACGAAGGCAAGAGTTCTGATCTGCGATGACGATCCCTTGTTGCTCGAGCTGATGGAATTCAGGCTGAGGGCGAAGGGATACGAGGTCATCAAGGCGGTGGACGGGGCGGAGGCGCTGGCGAAGGCGGAGCAGGACGGCCCCGACATCATTGTGCTCGACGCGATGATGCCCAAGGCCGATGGCATTGAGGTGCTGGCCCGCATCAAGGGCGACCCGGCTCTGTCCGAGACCCCGGTGATCATGCTGACCGCCCGCAAAGCCGAGAAGGACATCGTTTCGGCCCTTGAAAAGGGAGCCGACGACTATCTGGTGAAGCCATTCATCCCCGAGGAGCTTCTGGCCCGGTTGGCGCGCCTGCTTGCGCGCAGAAGCGGGAAGCGCTGATGCGGCGCGGCCGGCGTGCTGCCCTTGCCGCATGCCTGATCCTGGCGATCGCCGTGCCTCAGGGCGCGGCGCTGGCGCAGACGGGGGATGAGCTCTACGCGTCCGGCGTCAAGGCCAGGCAAGCGCAGCATTTCGACGAGGCGGCGGATCTTTTCCGGCGCGCCCTGACGCTCAAGCCCGCCAATGCCGACGCCCTGGTTCAGCTCGGTTTCGCCGAGCTCGGCCGGGACAATCTGCCGGCGGCGCGCGACGCCTTTTCCAGGGCGCTCTCGCTCGCCCCGACCTATCGGGACGCCAGCTTCGGCATGGCCGAGGTCGAATTCCGCTCGGGCAACCTGGATGCCGCGCTGCCGCTCGCCGAGAAGGTTGCGCAGGCTGATCCAGGCAATGCCGACGCCGCAGCGCTTGTCGAGAACATCCGCAAGGCGAAGCAGGCCGCCGCCAGTGAGGCGAAACGGGCTCCCGCGACTCCGGCGCGGGTAAAGAAACCGGCCAGCCGGCAGCCCGATCCCGTCGCCGGCCTGATGGAGCAGGGCAGGCGTCTGCGGGCGGCGGGAAAGCTGCCCGAGGCGGAGAAGGTCTATCGCCAGGCGCTGAGGCTGGCGCCGACGAACACCGACATCCTGGTCGCCCTTGGCCTTGTCGCCGGCTCCAGCCAGCGATTCGACGAGGCGGAGCATTTCTTCGACCGCGCGCTTGCAATCAAGCCCGGCCTTCTCGACGCGCGGTTGGGCAAGGCGCGCCTGGCGATCTGGCAGGGCGACGCGCCGCGCGCCCGCGCTCTGGTCGACGGCGTTCTGGCCTCGGCGCCGGACAATGTCGAGGCGCTTGACCTCGATGCAAGAGTTGCCTTGCTCAAGGCCGATTACACGCGGGCCGGGCAGTCGTTCCAGCGCGTGCTTGCGCTCGATCCGCGCAATGCCGAGGCGCTAGTCGGGCTCGGCGATGTGCGCCGCGCCGAGGGTGACGAAGACGACGCGCGGCAAGCCTACAGCCAGGCGCTCGCCATCGAGTCAGGCTCGGCCGATATCCAGCAAAGGCTGGCCGTGTCGCCGCCGCGCAAATGGCGGCTCGACGTCGGCAGCGAGATCAGCGATCTCACCGACGGGCTCGGCGACTGGACCGACAATTCGGCCGGCCTTGCCTATCGGCTGTCGCCGCGCACGACGATTTCCGGCCGGGCCCGGCTGGCCACCCGCTTTGGCCACACCGACGTGCAGGTCGAAGGCCGCATCGACCAAGCCTTCTCGCCGGCGTTCTCCGGATATGCGCTGGCGGCGACGACGCCGGACGCCGATTTCCTGGCGCGCTATTCGATCGGCGCCGGCGCTTCGTGGCAGATCGTGGCGCCGGCAAAGGCGTTCGGCCCGCTTTTGCTCAACATCGACGCCCGCTTTGACAATTTCGCCAACACAAATGTCACCAGCATCTCGCCCTGGATGCAGACCTATATCCTCGATGGCCGCCTGGGGCTTTCTGCCCGCTGGGTGCATGCGCAGGACGATATCGGCACGCGCGCGGACGGTTATGTGCTTCGCGCCGACCTTGCGGTGACACCGCACTTCAACATCTTTGGCGGCTATGCGGACGCCCCCGAAATCTCCGACGGCACGCTGGTGCCGACGCGCACCCTCTTCGGCGGTATTTCCTGGGACGTCAGCGACCCGCTGACGCTGCGCGCAAGCATCGCGCATGAAGAACGGCCGACATTCGACCGAGATATATTCGGTCTCGGCCTGACCGCGCGGTTTTGACGATGAGGTACATCTGGCATCTCTCCATACTGCTCAGTGCTCTTTCGCTGGTGGTCATGCTGTTCCTGATCGCGCGCCGCGTGCTGCAGGAGCGCCGGAACAAGGCTGTGGCCGACCAGCGGCGCCAGCTTCTGACGGCGCTGATCGCCTTCACCGAAAGCCGCGAGCGCGAGGCGTTGAAGGTGGCCATCCTTTCGGTGCCGGCAGGCGTGGCGATCAATGCTGGCTTCGAGTTCATTTCGCTTTTGCGCGGTGAGGAGCATGACGACGTCCTTGCCGCTTTCAACGAATGCGAACTACCGGCCCTTGTCGGCGGGCAGCTGGAAAAAGGCCACGGCGCCGAACGCATTCATGCGGCCGAGATGCTGGCGGCGCTGCGCTCGGACGGTGCGGTGGCAAGCCTGCTTTCAGCGCTCGACCACGACCGTTCGCGCGAGGTCAGGATCGCCGTCGCCATCGCGCTCTGCGATCTGAACAGCCTGCCGCCGCTCGGCATTGCGCTGCGCAAGATCGGCGTCGCAGGGCAGCGCTCACGGCGCCTGATCGAATTGTTCCGGCGTTTTCCGCCGGCCCGCCTCGACGAGTTGGCGGACCATGCCGCGCGCACGGACGTCGTGCCCTTCATCCGCGCGGCCGCGATCGACGCGCTGGCTCGCGCCGGCGGCTTTCGCTTCGCCGATCTCTTTGCCCGCCTGGCCGGTGACGCCTCGCTCGAGGTTGCCGCCGCGGCGCTGCGCGCGCTTGGCCTCACCGGACACGCCGATGCGCCGACGATTCTTGCGCGCGCGATGGCAAAAGGCGACTGGGAGGTGCGCAGCGCCGCCGCCGATGCCGCCGGCCGGCTGGGGCTCGCCGAACTCGCCCCGCCGCTGTCCAAGCTGATGGACGACGAGGTGTGGAACGTGCGCTATGCCGCCGCCAATGCGCTGCGCTCCTTCGGCCAGCCGGGAGAGCTGCTGCTGCGCCAGATCGCCGGCAGCGAGGTCTCGCGCAGCCAGCGCACCGCCTCGCTCATTCTCGCCGAGGGGCCAGCCGTATGATCGCCGACTGGAGCCACGAGATTGTGCTTGCCGCCACCATCCTGTCCTGGTTCATCATCGGAGCGGGGCTGGCGCAAACCACGATCTATCTCCTGCAGCTCATCGTCGCCGGCTACGCGCTGTCCAAGCGCCCGCCGGTCGCGCGTTCGGCGCTGCTCTGGCACCGCTATAGCGACGTTGCGCCGCCGATCGCGCTCCTGGTGCCCGCCTATAACGAGGCGTTGAACGTGGTCGAGAGCGTTCACTCTATGCTCGCGCTCGAATATCCAATTTTCGAGGTGATCGTCATCAATGATGGCTCGAAGGACGAGACCTTGCTGCGCCTCATCGAGGCCTTCAAGCTGGTGAAATTCCACCGGCCCTATGAGGAGGCGCTCGCGCACATGCCGATCCGGGGCCTCTATTCCTCGCCGATCACCGAGCGGCTGTTCGTCGTCGACAAGGAGAACGGCGGCAAGGCCGACGCCCAGAATGCGGGCATCAATGTCTGTCGCGCGCCGCTGTTCTGCGTGATCGACGGGGACTCCATCCTCGAGCCCGATGCGCTGATGCGCGCCGCCCAGCCTTTCATTGACGACCCCGAGCGCACCATCGCCGTCGGCGGCACGATCCGCATCGCCAACGGCTCGAAAATCGAAGCGGGGAGAGTGCGCGAGGTCCGTCTGCCGCGGCGCCTGCTGCCGCTCCTCCAGGTGGTCGAATATCTGCGCGCCTTTCTGATGGCCAGGCTTGCCTGGAGCCGCATCAACACGCTGATGCTGGTCTCCGGCGCCTTCGGCATGTTTCGCCGCGCCGAAGTGGTGGCGGTGGGCGGCTTCACCAAGGGCTCGATGGGCGAGGACCTCGACCTCGTCATCAAGCTGCACCGCCACATGCGAGATAAAAAGCGCAAATACAGCATCCAGTTCATTCCCGAGCCGGTATGCTGGACCGAGGCGCCGGAAACGCTGAGCGTGCTTGCCAGGCAGCGTACGCGCTGGCAGCGCGGCTCGCTCGAATGCTTCTTCCGCTACCGCGCTATGCTCTTCAATCCGCGCTATGGCCGCGTCGGCTTGCTCGGCTTCGGCCACATATTGATTGTCGACGTGCTCGGGCCGGTGGCGGAGGTGCTGGGCTATATCCTCATCCCGGCCTTCTGGCTGCTTGGCATCCTTTCGGCGGAGTATCTTTTGGCCTTCACCTCGCTCATCTTCACCTATGGCGTCTGTGTCAGCGTATGCTCCCTCGTCCTCGAAGAGGCCGAGCTCCAGCGCTTCCCGCGCGCCCGCGACCTGGCCGTGCTGACGGCGGTCGCCGTGATCGAAAATTTTGGCTATCGCCAACTCAACAATTTCTGGCGCGTGAAGGGGTGGTGGCAATTCTTGCGGGCAGACCAGAACTGGGGCGAGATGACCAGGACCGGCCTGTCCGCCACCAAGAAATAAGCATGGCCGGACGCATCATTGCAGCGTCCGCTCGATCTCCGCAATTAGCGCATGGAGCGCGGCTTCGGGCGCCGCTTCACCCCCCTTCTCGACCAGCAGCGTCTCCAGCGCGGACGCGCGCGCGCTGATCTCCCCAAACCCGAACGTACCCGCCGCCCCCGCCAGCGAGTGGGCGATACTAACCAGCGCATCCCGGGTGGGGAGGGCATCGCCTTGACGTGCAATGGCCTTCAGCTCCGTGAGCTGATCGGCGCATCGGACAAGGAAACGCTGCCGGAGAGGGGCGAAAGGATCGTTTGAAATGAGGGGCGCTCCTCCTGGATTTTTTCGGCGGGTATTCGAGCACAAAGCGGCTTGGGTCGAAACGGACTGCTATCGCGCAGACCTCCAGGGCAGCGGCCTTCTCATACACCATCAACCACGACGCGATCTCGTCCCTCCGACTTTGCACGGAAAAGTGCCAGATCGGCGGCTTTGACGAGATCATTCGGGCTCTCGTTCTCATTGGGTACCGTTGTAGCGACGCCAACGCTGACGGTCACTCTGCCGGAATCGTGCGGGATGTTCAGATCTCGCACGCTTTGGACGAGCCGGAAGGCGATTGCGTTTGCATGTTCCATTGAAGCGTCAACCAACACGATCACAAACTCCTCGCCCCCATACCGTGCAGCCAGGTCGTTGGAGCGGCCAGCGCCAGTTTGGATTGCGTGGGCAATCTGTTTGAGCACCTCGTCGCCAGCCATGTGGCCATAGGCATCATTGTATCTTTTGAAGTTGTCAGCATCGATCATTAATACCGACAAAGGACCCTTAGTACGGAAAGCGCGCTTCCACTCAGCCGCCAGATATTCATCAAAATATCGCCTATTGCCGAGACCGGTTAGACCATCGATCCGTGTCAGACGCTCAAGCTCGAGATTTGCACTGATCAGCTGCCGCTGGCTTTCCCGCAGTGCCCGATAAGCTGCGTCTCGCTGCACGTGATCAAGAAAGGCCCGGGTGTGGTATCGAATACGTGCAATCAGTTCAATTCGGTCCGGCAGTTTGACCAAGTAATCATTCGCTCCCGCCGCAAAAGCTTCGCCCTTAATGGTTGGATCTTCCTTGCTTGAAAGCACTATGACCGGCACAGCGTGCGTCGATGAATTTTTTCTATATGCCCGTACCAGGTGCAGCCCATCCATGCCGGGCATGACCAGATCCTGCAGGATAACTGTCGGCCTGACCTCGTCCGCAACCGCCATCGCTTTCAATGGGTCGGTGCAAAAATGGAAGGCGATATCCGGCTCGTTACTGAGAGCGCGTCTGACGGCCTCGCACACCATGATTTGATCGTCGACCAGGAGAACCATCGATGAATAATTCTCCGCGAGCGGCGGGACCAGTTCCGGTTCCTGCGTCATAGGAAAGTGCCTTTCCACGTAGAATGATCGCAAGCCTCGATGACACGCGAGCCGATCGAGGCCAGAGGAAGAATGTCGCTGGCCGCGCCGATTGCGGCGGCGGCTTTGGGCATTCCGTAAACGGCGCTGGTTGCTTTGTCCTGCGCAATCGTGAGATGCCCCTTTTCGCGGAGATGTCTCAGTCCGCGGGCACCATCGCTTCCCATTCCTGTGAGCAAGACACCGATCACCAAGCCTGACCACCACTGCGCCGCGCTTTCGAAAAACACATCGACCGACGGTCGGTAGACATTGTCCTTTGGACTGGACGTGTAGCCGAGTTGCTGGGCTGATTTGAAAACCAGATGGTCCGTGGTGCTGGCAATAAGAACAGTGCCTGCTTGAGGACTATCTCTTTCGCGCGCTGCACGGATCGGAAGAGTGGTATGCTGCCCCAGCCAATTGACCAAGCCTGGAACGAACTGAGCATCGAGGTGCTGGACGAGCACAATCGCGCCCACGAAGTCACTGGGGAATGCGCTCAGGACCGTGGCAACAGCAGCCGGTCCGCCCGCGGAGGCACCGATCGCAATCAGATGCCGAGGCGACGATTTGGCCGCATCTGACATGCGGCCGCTCGACTTTGACGGCGCGTCACCGACCAGCTTGCCCATTGTCGCTATCTTACTCGCCAGAAGCCGAGCGGATTGCGATGAAACTTTGCCGTCGATGCCAATCGACGGGATATCTACCGCGTCAAGCGCGCCGTAGCCCATCGCTTCATAGACACCGGGCACATTCGCTGCGATGCTGGCTGTTACCAGTAGGATCATGCACGGGGTCTCTGCCATGATCCTGCGTGTTGCCTCCACGCCATCCATCTCTGGCATTGTTAGGTCCATAAGCACGAGATCCGGGAGGTCTCGTCCGCAGGCTTCAACTGCCTCATGCCCGTTGGTCGCGATCCAGGCGAGCTGATGTTCCGTGTTCGAAACAACCAGCCGGCGCAGAACCTCAACGGCCATCGGCATATCGTTGACGATGCCGATTCTCATCTACAGGTCTCCACCTTCTGTCTCATGTGGTCGCCTCGCCTATCAGGTCCACGACGGCATGAATCAGCGCCTCATCATGAAAGCTACCTTTGGTCAAATAGTAGTCCGCACCGGCATCAAGACCGCGGGTGCGATCTTCCTCCCGATCTTTATAGGAAACGATCATGATCGGCGTGTTTTTGAGTTGGGTGTCCTTCCGGATCAAACCCACCAGTTCGATACCGTCCATGCGAGGCATGTCGATGTCAGTGACTACAAGGTCGAAGGGACCACCAGATCGAACGGCGTTCCAACCATCCATACCATCGACGGCAACTTCGACATCGTAGCCGTAGTTGCCAAGCAGCTTGCGCTCGAGCTCTCGGACCGTAAGCGAATCGTCGATAACAAGCACGCGCTTGCGCCTCCGCGCTTCGGCGCTGGCTGCGGTGCGCCGAAGACTTCGTTGCGCGCCGGTTGAGGCAAGCTTCTCCACGGATTGGATCAAATCGTCGACGTCGAGGATCAGTACCGGCGATCCATCTTCCATCAGCGCCGCAGCGCTGACATCCTTGATCTTGGCAAAACGAGGATCGAGGGGACGGATCACCAACTCACGTTCGCCGAGGAAACGATCAACAACCAGGCCATATGCTTCGCCCTGATTTCCATTGAGCACGACGACTGACATATCGTCGCTATCCAACAGAGTGTCACTACGGTTTAGCACCTCACGTGCTGTAACCAGTCCGACCTGTCGGCCGTTGAAGCGGAAATGCGGATGCCCCTGTAGGAGTTCGATGTTCGCGCGATTCAACTTTATTGTCCTGGAAATCGCGGCGAGCGGGAACGCGTAGGGCTCTCCGCCGACGTCGACGAGCAGCGTGCGGAGCACTGACAAGGCCAGCGGCAGCTGCAATTGAAATCGCGTTCCGACGCCGAACTCCGACGAGACGCTAGCAATGCCCCGAACCACCTTCGTCATTGCCTGCACTGCATCAAGTCCAACGCCACGGCCAGAAATCTCCGTAACATCTGCCTTCATCGAAAAACCTGGCAGGAACAGAAATGCAAGTAGTTCTGACTCGCTCAGCGTTGCAACGGTTTGCCTCGTTGCAAGCTGCCGCACGAGGATGGTCTCGCGCAGTTTCTGTAGGTCGATTCCCCTTCCGTCGTCCGCAACGGTGATCTGCAGCAGGCCGGCATTGTGCCGTGCTTCCAGGCGTATAAGACCTTCTTCGGTTTTACCGGTCGCGAGACGTTCCTGGGGCGATTCTAGCCCGTGGTCGACAGCGTTGCGCAGGAGATGCCCCAGGGGTGCATCAAGCTGGTCAAGGATGTCACGGTCGATGCCGGTTGAGCCGCCGACGATCTCCAATCGCACTTTCTTGCCGAGCGCACGGCCGAGGTCACGAGCCATTCTCGCATAGTGCCGTATACCATCCTCAAAAGGGCGCATCCGGCTCGCCAATGTTTCGTCATATAGTCGATTAGCAAGGTCGGTGGCCTTTCGGTCTACTGAATCCAATTCATCCAGACGCTCAGCCAGGAAAACCTGACTCAGCCGAAGCTTTTGCTGCGCCTCAGCAAGTGCGTGGGCCAATCTCTCGTCTTTTGGTGGCAGCATCGAGCGAACATCATCGAACGCTGCTGCTAGGTCTGACTGAAGTCGTTTCAGCCGGAGCAACCGGTTGGTAAATGGCCTGAGGCGCCGAGACTCCATCCGGGACTCACCGGCCAGCCCGAGCAATCGGTTTAAGCTATCGGCCGTAACCCGAACCATTCGGTCAGAGCCGACGTTGCCCTCAGTCTGCGGTTCCGGCGGAACGAGCGGGCCTGCTGAAGACTTGCTTGCCAGCACTTCCTGGCCGTCATTCGGTGCTGTGAAATCAGCCGCAGGATTGACGTCCAGGGCAATGCCCTCAGCCAGCGGCACTTTCTTGAACGCCGCCAGGAAACTGGCAACGTCAGAATTTGCGCTGCCCTCCCTCGAGGTTGAGTCCGACGCTACTAACTTAAGGACGTCGATTCCGTGCAAAAGCGTATCGATATGCTCCCGACGCAGCCTGAGATGCCCACGTTGCGCGGCAACCAGACATTCTTCCATTGCATGCGCAACCTCGACAGCTGGCGCCAACTCGATGATACGTGCAGCTCCTTTCAGGGAATGCGCAGCTCGCATGCAGCCTTCCAATGCGTCGGCAGCGACGGGATCGCGTTCGAGCGTCAGTAGACCGGAAACCAGAGCCTGCGACTGTGACTCCAGTTCGGCCCGGAAGAGGTTCAGCATAGAAACCTGGCTGAAGTCCTCGTCGGTCATGCAATGCTCCGATCCAACATCGCGAGCAACTGACCTCCGTCGAGACACCCGACTGTTCGCCCCTGCCATGGAAGCACCGCAACGGTGACGGCCGAGACCGCGTTGCCGGCTGAGGTCGGCACAGCGAGAGTTTCATTTTCGCTGAAGCGATGTATCCCGTAGATTTCATCAACCATAAAAGCGACCCGCTTGTCGCGCTCGCCCACCACCACCAGGCGGCGAAAACTCTTGGCTTGTCTGCCGTGTTCTCCGCTCTGGACCTCGTCGATGCCAAGCAATTCAGCCAGTGACAGGCAAATAAGCAACTCGCCGCGGACGTTGGCGATGCCAAGCACTGCGCTGTTTCTGCGGTGTGGAAGCGAATGGATCGGGCGAGATTCAGCCACTTCGTGAAATATGGTAACTGGGAGTGCCAGCCATTCCTCGCCCAAACGAAACAGAATCGCTGTCCGAAATGCATCGGCTTCGGCTGCCGAACCGACCTCGCGGCCAGTATGTCTAAGCCATTCGTCGCCGTAAGCCGACGACACGGTACGGTCTAGTAGCCCTCGTGCAATCCTCCTGTAAGTGGGGCAATTGCGGCAATGGAGATGCTGCTCCAATTCGGGACAAGATTTGTCGCCCCGAATGCCGATCTGCCGCCAGCAGTCATCTATTTCAATCTGCTCCACCGGGCTCGCGAACGTTGTCGAGGCTGACATTAGGTGCCGCTCCTTTTTTGGATTCGATCCAACCGACCTGTCAGCGCCTCGGCGCCATTGAGGTCACCTTGCTTCCGAAGGAGTAGAGCAAGATGGGTAAGGGCCTGCTGGTGGTTTGGCGCGAGATAGAGCGCCTTCCGATAGTTCTGGACCGCTTCAGGAGCAGCCCCCTCTGCATCCTGAGCGAGACCCAGCAGGTAGAAAAGTTCCGCTGAGGGACCGAATTGCTTCAGATGCGCCCGAGCGACTTCCTGTGCCTCCTTAACCCGCCCCGCATTGGCAATCCGTTCGATCGTTTTGAGGCCCTCAGTGATCTGATCAAGCAACTGGGCCGTGGTTTGTAATTGCTCTTCTCTCCCCACTGGTGGAACAACCTGAGCCTTTGGCTTCGGCGCCGAAGGGGTTCGTGTTGGGCTGGAAAGTGGAACGGCCCGCATCCCAGCCTGAACCCGGTTCGACTTCAGGAAGGCAAACGCCATTGGCCACTCAACGGAAGCGAAGCCATGCAGCCTGGGAAGAGCCGACTCCGCCGGACCGACAAGCAGAAGTCCATCGCTGGCGAGGAGCCCTTTGAGGCAGACCAGCGCGCGATCCTGCCGCTCTCGGTCAAAATAGATTAGCAAATTGCGGCAGAGGAGAACGTCATAGACCATCGGCCCGAAGGAGGACGCCTGAGAGTCGAACAGGTTTCCGGCTCTGAATCGAACCTGTTTCAACACCGCAGTGTTAGGCTGGAGCCCTCCGTCAACCGCTTCGAAATAGCGATCTTTGAATTCGAGGGAACTGCCGCGAAAAGAATTTCGCCCGTAGACCGCGCGCTCGGCTATCGCGAGATTGCGGGTGCTGATGTCCACCGCATCTATTTTGAACTCTTGTGGGCCGAACCCAGCATCGAACATAGCCATGGCGACCGAATAGGGCTCTTCGCCTGTTGAACATGGCAGGCTTAAGATTCTTATGGGCTGGTTCGCGCGCTTGTGCACGCGTGCATGTCGGGACAAGACCGCGAACGCTTCCCGGTCGCGAAAGAACCAGGTCTCCGGGACCACGACTGCATTGATCAGTTCCTGGAGTTCTTGCGGTGAACCGTTCAAGAGCTCCCAATAGACTTCAGGCTCGGCTATCCGGCACGCAGTCATCCGCTCGCGAACCGCTTGACGAACGACCGTCGGGCCAACGCTGGCGCTGTCCAGCCCCATTGTCACCTTCAGAAGATTTTCCACCAAACCGGGCATCATTCAACCCGCGCAATCTGGCAAAGTAGTGCGGCTCGGATCTCTTCTGAAAGCAGGGCCTCGACGTTGACCCGCTGTGTGAGCCCTTCGTCGTCTGAGGCTACCGGACCCAGATACGGCGGAGTTGCGGGTTCCAATCCAAAGGGTGCGAAGTCGGAAGGGTCTCGCTCGAACGTGTCCGTTACTCGCTCTGCGACCAGAGCTAGCAGGCGCTGCCCACCATCCTGCGCCGAATAGCGCGTTACAACCGTTCGCGTGCTCAGCACCGGAACCGACGGACGGCCAAGCGCAAGGAGAGTGATATCGATCAGCGGGATGGGCGCGCCGCGATAATTGATAAGGCCGGCCACCCCAGTTGGCGCACCCGGCAGTTCTTTGGCAGCGATGTAGGGCAAGACTTCCTCGACTTGATTAACATCAAGCAGATAGCGATCATTTCCCATCTTGAAGGCGAGGAATAGCATTTTCACCTCCGGCCGGCAGTTCGCTAAGCTCTCAGCTTGAACCTAGCAATGCTGTTTCGCAGCCCGCCCGAAACTTGATTGAGTTCATCAATCGCGAGCGTTGATTGTTGAAGCGACTCGACTGTTTGCTGAGCGGCGTCGCTTAGCTGTGTCAAGGTATCGCTGATTTGCCCTGCGCCGGTCGCCTGGGCTTGCATGCCCTCATTGGCAACTTCGAAGCGTGGCACCAGGCCCTGCACCTGCTGAATGATCTCGAAAAGTTGCCCGCCAACCTGCTGAACCTCCTCCATGCCGCGACGGACTTGTTCGGAAAATTTGTCCATGCCCATAACGCCAGCCGCGACGGCCGACTGGATATCCTTGACCATCTGCTCAATGTCGTAAGTGGAAACGGCCGTCTGATCGGCAAGCCTTCGGATCTCGGTTGCCACCACTGCAAAACCCCGACCATATTGGCCCGCCTTCTCAGCCTCGATCGACGCATTGAGGGACAGGAGGTTTGTCTGGTCGGCCACCTTGGTGATCGTCGTGACCACCTGATTGATGCCGCCGGCCTTCTCGCTCAGGATTGCCAGTTTGGAATTGATCGCACTGGCGGCTTCCATGACCTGCTGCATGGTCGCTTCCATGCGAGTCAGTCCTGCTTGTCCGCCGCCGGCGACCGCTGCCGTCTGTTCGGCGACCGCCGAGACCTCATTCATTGTGCGGACGAGCTCGTTCGAGGTGGCGGAGATCTCTTTTGCCGTCGCACGGATTTCAGTGGTGGTCGCTGCGATTTCAGTTGCAGTCGCTTGTTGTTGCTTGGAGGTGGCGGCGATCCCGGTAATCGAAGTGTTGACCTGTATGCTGGATTTCTGAACTTGGCCGATAAGTGTGGCGAGATCGTCTGCCATTGCGTTGATCCCGTCGGCAAGCGTGCTGAACTCGTCCCGGCGGTCAAGATTGAGTCGACCGCTGAAGTCGCCTTGCCGCATCAACTGGACGACGTCAACCAGACGGTTGAGCGGCCTCGTAACGGCGCGGAACAGGAAATAGCCGCAGAGCAAGGCTAAGCCGAGGGCTACCAGCAAACCAGCGCTCAAAGCCAGTTCTGCCGTATTAACGATCGAACTGATCCGTTGTGTCGCACTGTTTGCTTCGCCTCTGTGGTCCTCGACCATGGCTTGCAGAGCAGACTGCAATTTCACAAAGATCGGCTCGACTGCGTCCTTAATGGCTGGGCGTTCATTCGGAATTTCACCCTTCGACATGGCTGCCCGGCTTGCATCCAAAACAGCGGTTTCCGCCTGACGAAATTGATTGGCGAGGTCTTTGACGATGGCGTAGTTCTGCTTGTCGACATCAGAGACGATGGTTCTTTCATAATCGTCCATCAATTGCTGCACGTCCGCGCGATTGGTCGCGATCGTGCCTTCAAGCGCGCGTTTGTCTGTCGGGCTGTCCTGAAGAGCATATTCTTGAAGCAGGCTATGGGCCGTCATCTGACCCATCATGATCTCGGTGCTGTGATAGAGATCCGGGAGGATGCCCTTTTCGACCTCTGTCGCCTCCTGCTGCGTCTGAAGAAACCAGACGTACGCGATCATACCTATCACGCACATCACCACCAGTATGGCAGCGAAGCTGATGAGTATGCGGTGACGTATTGTTAGTTTCATCATTGAAATGGTTCACCAATGGGGGCATCGTTGTCGGCGCGAGCGGCTCGTCCCGGCGTTTCGAAAAGACGCGTCGAAAAGCGTTAATCTGATGCTGAATGGTTTCTTTTCCGTTCAACCGGCGCCAACCACGTCGGCCAGTTGGTACAGAGTGGGTTATTGTAGCGCACTCGTCCCGGTCGAATTCCCCCAAGCTCGTAGTCGTGCGCATCGTGATAACGGCAATTCGCAACCCTTCTCCAGTAGGTTGAAGGTCTGCAATCTTAATTGCTGAGCCAGAAGCCGATCTTCCGCTTCCGGCCCCAAAGCTGCCAGGCGGGAACGCGACCAACCGACCCAGCAGGCTACAATCAGGCTGCGGCCTTCTTGCGGGGACGTTTCGCGGGCGTTGGCTTTTCGGGCTCCTTCGGCTTGCGGCCGAGGCCCAAGGTTTTAGCAAGGGCAGAACGCGCTGCGGCATAGTTCGGCGCGACCATGGGATAATCCGCCGGCGGGCCCCATTTGGCGCGATACTCATCCGGAGTCAGGCCATAGTGGGTCGACAGATGCCGCTTCAGCGACTTGAACTTCTTCCCGTGCTCCAGGCTGATGATGGTCGGGCGTCACTGACTTCTTGATCGGCACGGCAGGCTTGAGAACTTCAGGTCTTTCCGACACCACACCGCCGGTCGTGCCCTTCAGGGCGGCATGGATCTGTCCGATTACGGCGGGCAGTTCACCGACCGGCACCGGATTGTTTGAAATATAGGCTGAGACTACATCAGCCGTGAGTTCGATGAGGTCGTCCACATTGCTCTCGGTTTCTTCTGTCACGAAAAACTCCTGGCCGATCATACGATTCGCGTCGAACAGTCGTTTCATAGTGACGACCGCTTCCGATAGAACAAACCTACTGCATTTCTGTTTCGGCACTCGCGTGACACTGGTCGACGTGGCCGATCCGCTGCGGTTACGACCTTGTGGCGATTGCCGCATGCGGCTACACCAACAGCAGGACCATCGCTTCGGCGTCCGGCTTTGAAGCACGCGTTCAAATCGATGCGCTGACTTGGAATTCCTGCGGAGGTGCGGCCGCGGCGTTTGCCCATTTGCCGGACGGCAGAGGGAGAGGGTGGACGGCCCGCCGTGACGGGTCGAGGGCTGGAAGAGAGGCTTCCGGCACCCGTCGCGGAGAAGGTTCCATGACCCAATTGCAAGTTCTCGCGCCCGCGGTGAATCCACGGCGCGGCTACAAGGTGGATGTCAGCCGTGGGCAACGTGTCGGTCGCGTTTCTTCCGAGTGGTTCAATCGGCCGGCGGACGAGCGCTACCTTTCTCTCACCGATCTTCACAATTCGGTGAAGCGGCGGTCCGAACGCAGCAAGACCCGCATCGTCGAAAGTGAGCTGATCCGCGTCGAGGCCAGCCGCGAAGATCCGGAGCGCCTGAGATTAATGCTGCCCGATGCGCCTGCCCCTGTTGCCCCCACGCATTGGAGTTTTGGCCAACTCGCCAGCCTAGTCGGCGCACCGGCCACCTATCTGCGGCAGCTTCCAGCCCCGCTCGCGGCGATAAACCTTCAGCACGGTCTCCTCAACCACCGCGCCGAGCAGGTGAAGACGTTGGAAATCGAGAACGGACGCCTAGAGCTGCGAGCGGTAACAGGCACTGATTACGGCAGAATATTTGACTCAGAACTGGTCGACGCCGTGCAGAAGATAGCCGGCAACGGTACCGGCGACACGCGCTGGAAAGTGCCCGGCGTGCTCGACTGGTCAACGGGAATGTACAATCCGAATGTCGACATCTCCAGCGACACGACGACGCTCTATGCGTCTGATCGCGATATCTTCGTGTTCCTCGTCGATGATCTGAACCCGATCGAGGCGGGGCGGCTGCCGAATGGGGAACCGGATATCTATTTCCGCGGCTTCTATTGCTGGAATTCCGAAGTCGGAGCCCGCACGCTCGGCATCGCCAGCTTCTATCTGCGCGCGGTGTGTCAAAATCGAAATCTGTGGGGCGTCGAAGATTTCGAGGAAATCACCATCCGGCATTCCAAATACGCGGCCTCCCGTTTCGCCCTGGAAGCCGAGCCGGCGCTGATCCAGTTTGCCGATTCCTCGCCCATGCCGTTCGTCAACGGCATCAAGACGGCGCGGCAACGGATCGTTGCCAGAGACGACGAAGATCGCCACGGCTTCCTGCGCAAGCGGGGCTTCTCCAAGCCCGAGGCCGCAAAGATCGTCCATACTGTGCTGCTTGAGGAAGGCCGGCCGCCAGAATCGATTTTCGACTTCGTACAGGGCATCACGCGGGTCGCGCGCGACAAGTCGCATCAGAATGTTCGTCTGGAAATGGAGGGCAAAGCCAAGAAGCTTCTCGATTTCGCCGCCTGATCCTGGGGAGGCCGGCAGCGAAACCTCTCGTCGCTGGCCTCGCCTCCGGACCGTCTCATCAATTCCAGCGCGGTCCTCCGAAAAGAGGACGGCGCTTTTTCGTGGGAGAACCCGGTAACGCCAACACGCTGGAGGCCCCTCGGGCGGCTCGGTCGACCGTCAAGATCCGCGAGCCGGGGCCGGGTCGGCGTAAGGCTTGGAGGCAGAGGGGGGAGGGGAGGGTTGCGGACGGGCTTGGAGGTTCGGGGAGAGGCCCCGGCCGCCCGTCATGGAGAACTGACCATGGCAAAGAACGCCATTCAGAAAATCGCGATGAACGCCGCCGAGAACATTGCCTATGACAAGCTAATGCTGTCGCAGAAGAATGTTAGGCGCATCAAGGACGGGGTGTCGATCGAGCAACTGGCCGAAGACATTGGTCGGCGGAATCTGATCCAGAGCCTGAACGTCCGTCCCGTGCTCGACGGCGAGGGCGAGGAGACCGGCACGTTCGAAGTGCCCGCCGGCGGCCGGCGTTACCTGGCGCTAGGCGTCCTCATCAAGCAAAAGCGCCTGGCGAAGAACGAGCCGATCCCCTGCATCGTCAACCGCGGGCAGGAGACCTCGGCCGAAGAGGACTCGCTTGCCGAGAATCTGCGCCGCGCCGACCTGCACCCGATCGACCAGTTTCGGGCCTTCAAGGCCCTCAGCGATCAAGGTCTCGATCCGGAGGAGATCGGCGCCCGCTTCTTCGTATCGCCTGCTACTGTAAGGCAACGCCTGCGGCTGGCATCGGTCTCGCCAATGCTGCTCGACCTTTACGAGAAGGACGAAATCCGGCTCGACCAAATCATGGCGTTTTCGATCTCGGACGATCACACGCGCCAGGAGCAGGTATGGGAGCGGATTTGCAGATCGCACATGCAGGAACCCTATTACATCAGGCGCCTGCTGACGGAGACCACGGTGCGGGCCGACGATCGCCGGGCCGTCTATGTCGGCGCTGGGGCCTATGAGGCTGCCGGCGGTGTCATCCTTCGACCTGTTCGAGCAGGATTCCGGCGGCTGGTTCCAGGATGCCGCACTTCTTGAGCAGCTTGCCTTCGACAGGCTGAAGATGGATGCCGAGGCGGTGCGCGCCGAAGGCTGGAAGTGGGTCGAGGCGGCGATCAGCTTTCCCTATGGCCACACCTCCGGCATGCGGCGCATCTACGCCGAGGCGCAGGAACTGAGCGCGGAGGAGATCGAACGCTACGACGCGCTGAAGGCCGAATACGACAAGCTGGATGCGGACTATGCCCAGGCCGAGAATGTCGACGAAGCAATCGAGGCGAAGCTCGACCAGCTGGGTGCCGAGCTCGATGCGATCGATGATCGTCCTCAAAGCTATGATCCCGCCCAGAAGGCCATTGCCGGTGTGTTCGTCACGCTTGCCGCGAACGGAAAGCTCCAGGTCGACGCCGGTTTCGTGCGGTCCGAGGACGAGCCGCGGACCGTAACCGGCGACGTCGATGAGGGAGAGGAAGGGGGCGCCGACGGCGGAACCGACGATGGCGATGGTGTTGTCCTCAACGGCAAGCCGGTGGACGACACCTCTGGCGACGACGGCGAGGACGATTGCATCAGCCCACTGCCCGATCGGCTCGTCTTCGACCTGACTGCGCAGCGGACGCTGGCACTGCGCAACGCGCTCGCCGGTGACATCGACATCGCCATCGTCGCCGCACTCCATGCCTTCGTCCTGCAGGTCTTCTATCGCTTCGCGCCGGATACTTGTCTTGAGATCAGTCTGAAGAGCGGCAGCTTTGGCCAGGTCGACGGTCTTGCCGAGACATCCTGGGCCAAGGAGATCACCGAGCGGCACGAAGCCTGGGATCGCGATTTGCCCGATGAAGCGGAAGGCCTTTGGCACTTCCTTCTCGGCCTCGACGAAGCAAGCCGCAAGGCGCTGTTCGCGCACTGCGTCTCGCTGACCCTCAATGCGGTGGTCGAACCCTGGAACAGGCGACCGAAGGCGCTCGAGCATGCGGAGGTGATTGGCCGCTCGCTCCAGTTCGACATGGTCGACGCCGGCTGGACGCCTACCGTCGAGTTCCTCGGGCGGCTCACCAAGGCGCGGATTCTACAGGCTGTCCGTGAAGCTCGCGGCGCAGACTCCGCGCAGCTGATCGAACACATGAAGAAGGACATCATGGCCCGTGAAGCCGCCCGTCTTCTCGAAGGATCGAACTGGCTGCCCGAGCCGCTGCGCCTTGATGTTGATGAAGTGACTACCGATGCTGGCACGGTCGCCGGCGACATGTCGGACGAGGCAGCTCTCGACGGCGACACCGCCGAGCTCCCGGCCTTCCTCGCTGATCATGCGGATTCGTCCTCCGAAGAGCCGGCGACCCTCGACGGCGACGAGGCGGACCACCTCCCGGCCGCCGAATAATCGGCCTCACGCTCGCACCGGGCCCGGCATTCCCGCCGGGCCCATTTTCGTTTTCCACATGGAGAAATCCGTATGTCCGCACATATCGTGTACGAATCCGCGCCTTTGGGGAGCGTTATCCGGTACAGCGACGGCGCCGCGAAACCGCCGTCGCGCTTCACCAAGAAACTCGCCGCATGGAAGAGCCGCAACGGCGTCGGTCGCCTGGCCGACTGGCTCCACTATGTGATCGACAGTCACCGAACTAAACTTCGGGTCAGGGCCTGCCGCGCGGCATGTATCCGGCATTGCGTAAAGCGCCGATGAAGAGGCTCGCCGGGCCGGCGATACTCGTCCTGGCCTGCATCGGCAACGGCAGAGTGTTCCAGTCCGCCAAAGGAGCGATAAAGGTGGAGAAAGTCCCATTGACCATGCAATGGCTGATCACCGAGCCCTGCTTGTCCAGCGCCAGGATGCCTGTCTGATTGCTCGGATATCGGATGGCGGCGATCCGTTGCATTCCCAAGTCGCCGTCGATGCGCAAATCGAAAAGCAGGACGCCGTGGCTTCTGTTTGCGATTTCTGCGACTTTTTCGGTGAAACCAACAGGAAGCGCACGAACGCTTTCGACCGACATCCCGAAAACAAGCGTGTCCAGCTCATGCGCCGCCATGCCAAGATCTGCTCGCAAGAAGATCAGGATTGCAATCGATGCAGTCGGTTTGTGCACAATCATTGGATGTTGCGGCCACTTTCGGGTTGGGGCGGCATATTCCTGTGCCCTCAAAAACGGCCTTGACTCCGATGTTCTCATTTTGTTCACTGCTGGCAATGACAGCCACAGGAGGCGTAAAATGCCACTTCGCCTGGTGATCGAGAAAACGACGTTCGAAGAACTGGCACGCGGGGTAGCCGCTGCGGAGGCGGTTTTTGAAGCGTCCGGAATTTCCTACGAGGAGGCCGCAAACGGCATGCTCGCGGTTGCACTCTGGGATATGAAGGGTTTTCCCAAAGACGCGGAACCAACTGAGGATCAGAATGCGGCGGCCACTGTCTGGTTCAAGGCCGAGCGGGCCGCGTGCGAAGCATGCTGTGCTGGATGGCCCGCGGAAAAGGTCGCCCGAGCCCATAGGGTTTTGGGGATCGGTCCTGTCGAGCCGAAGGTGAAAACGGTTAATCTGGCGACTTGGCCGGATAGACAGCGGCGCTACAGGGAGATTGTTGAACGGCTCGAAACGGCCACTGGTCCTGACCGGCAACTCGACATCGACATCTGCTATGTCATGGGTTGGGTCAATGAGCCTGGGACGCCGCAAGAAGCAGCCAGATTGGGTCTGCCATATCTCACCGGCAATTTGGCTGAGGTGGCCGAAATCACCCAGAAATCGCTTCAGGGGTGGAGGATCGAGATTGACCAGGATCCTTGCGACGCCCGCATAATTGAGCCGGAGCATGAAGACGGTGACGATGATATGAGTGTGGCCGCGTGGTGCTGTACCGATGGCTATCTGCATATGGAAAAGCCGCCGGCCAACACGGCGATTGCCTTGGCACTGGCGGCGATGCGCCTTCAGGCTGATAGCTTTATGCCGCAGGCATGGTGAGACGAAGCCGGGGCATTCCGACACCGTCGGCCCTGATCGAGACATGCCGCACCAAGTAGCGCTGCCCGGCGACCTTTGCACTGACCGCAATTACACGCTGATCAGGCGCTTTGTTGGCGAGCGTGGCCCGTCATGTAGGACCAGGGTAGTGATTGCGGTTTGGGAAGATGAAAAGCAGGAACAATGGCGGCTGCACTGCTTCGCCGATCCTGCGGCCGCCGCAGCCTTCCTTGACCATTTCGGCGGTATCATGTTCGATCCCAAGCGAGACAGATAGAACGGGCGCGCTCGCGGTATCTGGCGTCGCCAGGGTTGCCTATGAGCGAATTCTGGATCTCGGCCGGCTCAGCGTCCCGGAAGCCTTGCGGAATTGACGGTCGAGCATGTGCAGGCGCTACACACGATATCTGCCATGGTCCGAAATCCACCGGCTCTACCGCCTGGCTGCGCCGGCAGATATCGGCCGCAACGATGCGCCACGCTACAAATGCGTCGACCGATGAAGTGCCATTCGTGACCGCTGACGACGACGGGAATCACAAAGTCCGCTCGGGCCGCTGGTGTCTGGTGCCATTTTGGGCGAAAGAGATACCCAAGGCCGCGATGTTCAACGCCCGCATCGAAGGCGCCGACATGACGCCAGCGTTCCGGGATCCCTTCAAGTCGAAGCGCTGCCTGATTCCGGCCGACGGCGGCAAGGATCCGTGGCACATCTTCCAGCCAGGTCGCGCGCCATTTCGTTCGCCGGCTGTGGGCCTGCATTTCGAATCTCGATATCACAAGCTGCACGATCATCACGCAGCCGTCGGCGGGCCGGTCAACCAGATCCATGATGGGCAACCGCTCATGCTCGACCCGGTCTATTACGACGCCTGGCTTGATCAGAAGGCGCCAGGCGGCGACCGGAGGACGATCCTCGTCACGACATTGACGGGCATCTGGAGGTCTGTCGCGTTGGACGCAAGGTGAACGCGGCCGTCCTCAACAAGCAGCCCAAGATCACGCGGGGCTAATCGAGCCGATCAAACTGCATGAGCGACGAAATCAGGTTCTCGCTCCCGGAACACGCCACGCCTCCCGGCGTACAGCATCATGCTTGGGAGCATGCCGGCTGTGCCAAAAGATGCTGGCAGGGGCTTCGGGAGCCAAGCAGGCACCCCACTGGCTTGCACCTCAGGCAGACGGCGAGCATTACCATAGCGGGGGGCTGAACATGACCCGTCATGACATTTGCCAGCGAGCTCGAAGGCGCGGCCAGTCAGATGCCGATATGTCTCGGGCTGATCTTCAGATGCTACTCAGGAGGGCGTACCAAGGTGCTACCTAAGAATGCCTTCCGATTACATTAGCAAAGGCGTATATTCTTTGCCAGCCGGCGCCCTGTAGCCCCTAGTCCCCCCTAGCTATCTCCGCCCGGTTAGGCCCGGTGGCCTTGATCCCAAACGGACAGGCCTACCGGGCCGCTCCAGGGTTTCGTCTATCCAGCAAGCGAGGAAGCGGGCCGCGCAGTGACCTCGCGCAGGTTCTCGCGCTTAGCCAGGACCGGCTCTTCAAAAGTTACTTCAAGGTACTCCACCTTGGACCGTTGTCTGGACTCCGACCAGCGTTTGGGCGCATTCTCCCCCCGGGGAGAAGGGCTTGGACAGATCACGGCATGACAACGGTTCCGACCAGTGGCGCAACCGCACTTGCGCCAAGGGCGCGCGCGCCCGACGATGGGCGAGCGTGCCGCTGCGGCTGATCCTCGTGACCGTCGCCGCGGCCGGCGCGCTGGCCGCTCAAACGGCCATGCAGAACAGCGACAGCCTGCCCGAGCTCGATCTGTCGAACTTGATCGGGCCGAAGCCGGAACCGATCGTTGGCGCCGCCTCCGTCATCGACGGTGACACGATCGAGATCCACGGGCAGCGCATCCGCTTCAACGGCATCGACGCGCCGGAGAGCAAGCAATACTGCGATAACGCCAAGGGCTTCGAATATCCCTGCGGCCGGCGATCGGCCGAAGCGCTAGATGCGTTCCTGACCGCCTCGCGGCCGGTGCAGTGCACGTTCGTCACTTGGGATCGCTATCACCGCATTGTCGGTGACTGCCGGCGCGCCGACGGGGCCAGCGTGGCTGCATGGATGGTCCAGCACGGCCAGGCGCTCGATTGGCCACGCTACAGCCACGGCGCCTACGCGGAACAGCAGGCGAAGGCCAAAACGGCAAAGGTCGGCATGTGGGTTGGGTCGTATCAGGCGCCTTGGGACTGGCGCGCGGCACACGCTGACGGCGTGGCGCCGTCGAGCCAGCCGCTCGGCATCATCAACCGCAAGCTGGTCGCCCAGAGCGGCTATTCGTGCGAGCCGCGGCGGTACTGCTCTCAAATCGGCTCGTGCGATGAGGCTCAATGGTATCTACACAATTGCACTTGGGGCAGGAAGCTAGACCGCGACAGCGACGGTATTGCATGCGAAACACTTTGCTGAGGAGCGACAGCTATGAAGGCGAGGCCATAATTTGCTGTAGCTATGGCTTTGTGCCTGCCCTTTCAATTGGTTGCACTACTCCAGTCGGCAGCAGGTGAACCCAGTCATTTCCTGCAAGTTTGAGCACCTTCCGCTTGATCCTAACGTTCCGCGTCGGCATGGGAACCAACGATAACACTATACAGGTCGGGCCAGCCCGACCGTGTGGCGCCTTCCTCGGACAGCGGCTACTTCTGTGGTCTTGTCGCGCTAGAAGAAGACAATAAGCGCCTCAAGAACTTGCTTGCTGACAGTCCGCGCAAGGAAAATGCCGAGCTCAAGAAGAAGCTGGGTCTTGCGTAAGACATACTGAGGCTTGTTCAAAATTTCGCTCGACGGCGCTCAAAGCGGTAGCGGCGGCATATCGCCTTCGCCGACCCGCCACACCCAGGAGCGGATCTGCGGTCGCGCGGCGGTCATTTCGTCGAGCGACGCTTCGAACGTGTCCTCCGCTCCGGCAGGAACCACAAAGAGCGCGATCGGCTCCGCCTTGTTCTGAAGCAATGCGTTAGCAATCGGCTGGTCGGGTTGCAGGTCATAGCGCAATCCCTTGACACTCTTCTCGCGTAGACGGGCAAGCGCGTCGACCAGCCGCTTCTCCGGAACCGTCTCGTAAGGAATCCAGTTCTCTGATACCAGCATGAACGCGATCTCCTCGACAATCGCGAGGCCGGCTGGGTTCAGTCCAAAGGTCGCGATCACTATCAGATGTGAGCTGGAATCCGCTCCCCACAGCGACAATTCTTTCTCGAAACGAGCCTGCAAGCGGCGGTGCAATGCATCGTCGATCATGAAGGGAAAGCCGGGCAAATGTTTGATGACAAGTTTCTGACCGGATCGGGCAGGAACGATCTCTTTCACCTCGCCGACCAGAACGAGTAGCTTTCGTGGGCCGGATTTCGGCGGGAGCGCCATGCCGAGAGCCGCATTGCGACGATGTTCGATCGCTTGCCTGTTCTCGGCCCGAAACGGCTCGGGCACGAAAAGCATATCCGCAAGCGGTCCGCCCCTCACCGTCATTTGCCCGGCAGCCTCGAGCAGATGCCAGCGGACATTCCACCAATGTCGCTTGCCAGCCCATCGGGATGTCCAGACCGTCAATTCGGCCGCGTGCCAGAGATAATGAAGGAGGCCACGCAGCGACATCCTCCTGGGATCGGCGGTTGCGCTGGCGGAACTTTGCCCCGCAGGCACGGATGCTGCCCGGCTCCCTGTCTTCGACAGGCTGAAGTCCAATTTGAGGGCCGCCATGCCGCTTTGCGGATCGAGCTGTATCGCGCTGCCCATCAGCGCGCTCAGCCCGGACAGTTCGTGAGGTGATTCATAGGAATCGCAGGACGGATCATGCCCGCCGCCGCTGAGCGGCATGCGCTTGATCAGATGAAGGTCGCCGATGCGGGCGATGTACATCGGGCAGCCCGGCTCGCGGCACAGGCATAGCGGACGCTCGGTGCGAGCATAGGCGTTCGCCAGAGCCGCCTGCAGGTCAGGCGCTCCCTCCTCGTAGACCGCACTGCCAATTCTGAACCGTCGCATCAC
Organism: Mesorhizobium sp. M0587; assembly: GCF_040320945.1. Taxonomy (NCBI): domain Bacteria; kingdom Pseudomonadati; phylum Pseudomonadota; class Alphaproteobacteria; order Hyphomicrobiales; family Phyllobacteriaceae; genus Mesorhizobium; species Mesorhizobium sp. M0587. The sequence continues at coordinate 54,863 of NZ_JAMYQP010000030.1, read as the reverse complement.
CTCCGCAGCTCCAGGTCGCCGCCGCATCCCTGTCCGGACATTCAAGTCATGGGTTTGCACAGAGCGCAACCCCCTTGGTGCATCGGCGCCAGAGGCAGAGGGGAGCTGGGAGCAGTGCGGCCCGGCTGGCGCGGAGAGAGTGCCGGCGCGGGCGCCGCTCCCCTCTCACGAAGGACATCTCCATGAACATTGTTTCGACCACCTCAACCGTCGCACGTACGGCCGCTTCCCTCGCCGCGCCGGCACAGGACGCTATCGACACCGCCCAGGCGATCCATCAGGCGGCAATGCTGCTTTTGCCTTTCCTCGAACAGGGCGAGCCTGTCACCACCGCCGCGCTGCGCACCGCCATGACGACCAGTTTTGGCGGCAGCGATGCGCAAGGGTTCTGGGTCTGGAAGGACGCCTATGAGGCGCTCGAAGTCGCCCAGGTGCTGTTTCTGCGCCGGTTCGGCCCGGCGATTCTGTCCCGGTCGACCACGCCGCAGGCAACGCTGGCGATGATGAAGCGCATCGCCGAACTTCTTCCCACTCATACGCGGCGGTCCGACGAGAGCCAGGCCATGCAGCAGCTCTCGACGCCCTTGCCGCTGGCCTTCGTCACAGCACAAGCCGCGGCGATCGCGTCTTGCGATCTCGTTCTCGAACCCTCGGCCGGCACCGGTCTGCTTGCCGTCCATGCCGAGATGGCGCGCGCCTCGATCGCCCTCAACGAGCTTGCCGCGACGCGGGCCGATCTCCTCGGCCTGCTGTTTCCACAGGTTTCCGTGTCGCGGTACGACGCTGCCCATATCGACGATCATCTCGACGCGGCCATCGAGCCGTCCGTCGTGCTGATGAATCCACCCTTCAGCGTCGGCGCCTATGTCGACGGCCATGTCGCCGATGCCGCATGGCGGCACCTCTCGTCCGCATTCGCACGCCTGCGTCCGGGCGGACGCCTCGTTGCCGTCACCGGCTCCGGGCTGTCTCCCGAAAACCCCAAATGGCGGCTCGCCTTCGAGCGGCTGCAACAACAGGGCTCAGTCGTCTTCACCGCGGCGATCGCCGGCCGTGTCTACGCCCGCCATGGCACCACCACTGAGACCCGCCTGACAATTATCGACAAGGTACCGGCCACCGACCCGACCGGCTTCGTCCGGTCGCCCGGCAAGGCCACGGATGTCGAAACGCTGCTCTCCTGGATCACGGCTCTGCCGCCCCGGCTACCTGGCGGCTTTCCGGATTCGGTCGGTGCATTGTCCAGCGGCCTCCCGCGCAATGCCGCCATGCACATGGGCGGCCGATCCGGGGCGAGAGCCGCACCCCTCGGTGTCTCAACGGCTGCTCCAAAGGCCATCCAATCGGTCCGCCCGATTGCCCGGGCGAAGCCCGTCATGGCAAGCAGCGCGCCTGCCGTCCCGCTCGCCTATGGGCTGCGTGACTGGATGCTGGAGGAGGGCGGCCGGCTCACCGATACAATCTACGAGCCCTACGCGCTCCAGTCGATCGACATTCCCCGCGCCAAACCGCATCCGACACCGCTCGTGCAGTCGGCCGCAATGGCGGCCGTCGCGCCGCCAAAACCTTCCTATCGACCGCTTCTTCCTGATGCGATCATCGACGAGGGCCTGCTGTCCGACGCCCAGCTAGAAAGCGTCGTCTATGCGGGTGAAGCCCATTGCGGCCATCTCACCGGCGCCTGGACGGTTGACGGGACCTGCGATGTCGTCTCGGCCGCGCCAGAAGGCGCTGCGAACGCTGTCCGCTTCCGCCGAGGATGGTTTTTGGGTGACGGAACCGGCTGCGGCAAGGGACGGCAAGTCGCAGGCATCATCCTCGACAATTGGCTGCAGGGTCGCCGCCGTGCGATCTGGATCTCCAAGTCGGACAAATTGCTTGAAGACGCCCAGCGCGATTGGGCAGCCCTTGGCCAGGAAAAACTCCTCGTGCAGCCACTTTCGCGCTATCGGCAGGGCACCCCGATCCGCCTTGCCGAGGGCATCCTGTTCACGACCTACGCGACGCTCCGCTCGCAGGAACGGGAGGGCAAGAAATCCCGGATCGCTCAGATCCTCGACTGGGTGGGCCAAGAGGCGCGGAGGGCCGACGGCCCAATGGGGAACAGAGAAAACTCGGCGGGAAGGGCCGAAAGCCTGACGGGGATTAAAGAAAGCCAGACAGGGATTGGAGAAAACCCGTCGGGGGCAAAAAAATCTTTCGATGGCGTCATCGTCTTCGACGAGGCCCACGCCATGGCCAATGCCGCCAGCGGCAAGAGCGAGCGTGGCGACGTCGCGCCCTCGCAACAAGGCAAGGCAGGCCTGCGGCTCCAGCATGCACTGCCTGACGCCCGCGTCGTCTATGTCTCGGCCACTGGCGCGACCGCCGTCGAGAACCTCGCCTATGCGCAACGTCTCGGCCTGGGGCAGCGAGGATTTTCCATTCGCCAACCGTGCCGAGTTCGTGGCGGCGATCGAGGACGGCGGTGTCGCCGCGATGGAAGTGCTCGCCCGCGATCTCAAGTCGCTCGGTCTCTATGCGGCGCGTTCGCTTTCCTATGACGGTGTCGAGTACGACCTTCTCGAGCACGCGCTGACCGAGGAGCAGATCCGCATCTACAACGCCTATGCAGACGCCTTCCAGGTCATTCACAACAACCTGACCGCCGCACTCGAGGCGACCAACATCGCCAGTGAGTCCGGCACGCTGAACCGCAACGCAAAATCGGCGGCGCGCTCGGCCTTCGAGAGCACCAAGCAGCGTTTTTTCTCGCATTTGATCACCTCGATGATGACGCCAACGCTGATTGGCGCGATCGAGCAGGACCTCGCCGACGGGCATGCGGCAGTCGTGCAGATCGTCTCGACCGGCGAAGCGCTGATGGAACGACGCCTCGCCGAAATCCCCACCGAGGAATGGTTGGACCTGCATGTCGACGTCACGCCGCGCGAGTATGTCGGCGGGTATCTGATGCACTCCTTCCCCACCCAGTTGTTCGAGGAATATTCGGACGCCGAGGGCAACGTCTATTCGCGGCCTGTCCACGACAATGATGGCAACCCGGTTCAATGCCGGGAGGCCGTTCGCCGGCGCGACGAGATGATCGAAAAACTTGCATCGCTGCCGCCGGTCGGCAGCGCGCTTGACCAGATCATCCACCACTTCGGCACCGACACTGTCGCCGAGGTGACTGGCCGCGCGCGGCGTATCGTGAAGAAGACCGGCCGCGACGGAATCGACCGGCTTGCCGCCGAGAACCGCCCGGGCTCGGCCAACCTCGCCGAGACCCAGAGTTTTATGGATGACGACAAGCGCGTACTGATCTTCTCCGACGCCGGCGGCACCGGCCGCTCCTATCACGCCGATCTCGGGGTCAGGAACCAGAGGCTGCGCAAGCACTATCTGCTCGAGGCCGGCTGGCGCGCCGACAACGCCATCCAGGGTCTCGGACGGACCCATCGCACAAATCAGGCGCAACCGCCGCTGTTCCGGCCCATGGCCGCCAACGTGAAAGCCGGCAAGCGCTTCCTGTCGACGATCGCGCGACGGCTCGACACGCTCGGCGCCATCACGCGCGGCCAGCGCCAGACCGGCGGGGCAGGGCTGTTCCGGTCCGAGGACAATCTCGAAAGCCCCTATGCCCGTGCGGCCCTTCGCCAGTTCTATCTTCTGTTGCACCAGGGCAAGATAGAGGGCTGCTCGCTCACGACCTTCGAGACCGTGACCGGACTGTCGCTGACGACTGACGAGGGCGGGCTGCGCGACGAACTGCCCCCGATCACGACCTGGCTGAATCGCCTGCTGGCGTTGCGCATCGAAACCCAGAACCTGCTGTTCGAGGTATTCGAGCAGTTGATGGCGGGAAGAATAGAAGGCGCCATCGCCGCCGGCAACTACGACAAGGGCCTGGAGACCATCACGGCGGAGAGCATCGTCGTCACCGATCGCCGCGCCGTTTACTCGCACCCGGTCTCGGGCGCGCAGTCGCATGTGCTGACCGTCGCGCGCAAAGACTGTATCCGGCCGCTCGGCCTCGTCGACGCGCTGGCCATCGTACGGGCGGAGCCCCAATCGGTTCTGCTCGTCAACTCGCGCTCGAGCCGTGCAGCCATACAGCTTCCGACGGCGAGCCTGATGCTCGACGACGGCGCGATAGAGCACCGCGTGCGCCTGCTGCGGCCGACGGACGAGCTGCGCTTCGGCCTCGACGCCCTTGCCGAAACCCACTGGCAGCCGGCCGACCGCAAACTGTTCTGCGACCTGTGGCAGGCAGAAGTCGCCGCCATCCCGGAGTTCACCACCAGCACCTTTCACATGGTGACGGGTCTGCTGTTGCCGATCTGGCGTCGGCTGCCAGACCATGATTGTCAGGTCTACCGGATCCAGACCGATGCCGGCGAACGCATCATCGGGCGTCACATCGCGCCGACGCTTGTCGCGACCATGTTCCGCAATCTCGGGCTCGACGATGTGCCCAAGCTCGCGCCGGACGATGCCTGGGCCGGGCTTGTCGACGGACGGATCGGAATGCAACTCGCCGATGGCCTGATTCTGCGCCGCAGCCGCGTCATGAACGACTACCGTGTCGAATTGATCGGCTTCACCCACGCGATGGTCCCCCGGTTGAAAGCGCTGGGGCTGATCTCCGAGATCATCTCCTGGAAGCTGCGGCTATTCATCCCGACAAGCGACCAAGGCTCCGCCATCCTCGCCGCGCTCCTCGACCGCCATACGCTGGTTGGCGTCACCGACCGCACCTCGGCGGCTTGAGGGGAGGCGATCATGACCGGCTCGGCCTCCGAGCTGGCGCGCCGCCTTGGCGAACACGCCGAGGCAGTGTGCCGCGAATATCTCTCCAACGGCCATCGCTCCGGCAATCACTGGATCGTCGGCGATGTCCACAACACGCGCGGCCGCTCAATGCATGTGCGGCTGAGGGCAACCGCCAAGGGCCCGGCGGGTAGGTGGGTCGACGAGGCGACATCTGAATTTGGCGATCTGCTCGATGTCATCCGTGAAAGTTGCGGCCTCGTCGACTTCCGTGACATCGCGGATGAAGCGCGTCGCTTTCTCTCTATGCCGCCGCCACCGCCCCAAGCTCCTGGCGCGCAACGCCAGCCTGCCGCGGCACCCGGCTCGCCTGACGCCGCGCGTCGCCTGTTCGCCATGTCGCAGCCAATCGTTGGCACGCCGGCCGAACGATACCTCGCCGGCCGCGGCATTCTGCTCTCCCCACGTGAGCGCGCCCTGCGCTTCCATCCCGGCTGCTACTACAGGGATCTCGTAACGGGCGAGAAGCAGACGCTGCCTGCCCTGGTTGCCGCTGTCACCAGCCTCGACGGGCAGATCACCGGCCTACAACGCACCTGGCTTGATCCTTCGGGTCAGGGCAAGGCGCAACTCGCGGATCCACGCCGCTCGCTGGGGGATCTCCTTGGCAACGGCATCTGGCTAGGGCACTTGCCCGGAGCGCCCGTCCCGGTCATGGCCGCGGGCGAGGGGCTCGAGACGATGGCCTCGCTACGGACTGTGATGCCGGTGCTGCCGGTGGCCGCGGCCACCTCGGCCAATCACCTTGCCGGCCTGAGGCTTCCCCCCGGCTGCCGCCGCCTCTACATCGCGGCCGACGCCGACGCCGCCGGCCGGCACGGCATCGAACGTCTCAGCCAGCGTGCAGGCGAGTCAGGAATCCTCGCCCTGGTGTTGCGGCCGCAGCTCGGCGACTTCAACGACGATCTGCGCCATCTCGGCCCAGCTCATCTCGCCGCATGGCTCAACGATCAGCTCGTCCCGAATGATGCCCGTCTCTTCCTGCCAACAGGATGAACGGGCGGGGCCGGCAGGCGGGCGGGGTCGGCGTCACCGGAAGCCTTGCAGGCACGGCGACGGTCCGCCGGAGAGGCTGCGCCCGCGGCCTGCCCGAGAGGCGACCCCTGCCACCCCCCGGTCACGGCCGCAACGGCTGCGCCGTCCTCCGCTCGCGCTACGGCCTTCGGTGCGGCCGCGTCCGGGGCGCGGCCGAGATGCGCTGTCAGGCCGCGATAGGCGCGGCCACAACCGACGGAGACACGCCATGACCTACGAGCTTCCTTTCGACGACGCCTACGAGCCCTACCACGCGTCCTCGCCGACCGACCGCGTCATCCTCGAACTGCAGATGTACGGCTATCGCCCGCATCAGGACGAACCCGACCCTCGGCCCCTTCCCGACGACGAGGTGATCCGGGCAGGCCTCGCCGGGATCGTCGAGACCTTTGCGGGCATGCTCGGCGATACCAGGCTCGAACCCGATCTCGACGACCTGCTCTGGTCCTTCGCAAACGTCTTCCACCGTGCCGCAGAGCGCGTCGCCCGCAGCCTCGACCGCAACGAGGAGGCGCAGCGTTCGAGCCAGCAGGAGCAGGACGGCTCGGAGGTGAAATCGGTCGAGCTGGAGCGGCTCACGGCTGAGGGAATCACCTATATCGAGCGCCGCAACGTGCTGGAAATCATGCGCGATGAGGCCGCCGACCTCTACGAGGCACAAACGGGATCGGCATGGCGGCCGCGCACCGGCTCCAAGGTCTCTCATCAGGCGATGACCGCGTCGGTGATCGACTCGAGAGACTTCCTCGCCGCTCGCCGCCACGCCGAATCCGAGGTGCTCGTCCCGGCCGGCACCAAGATCGCCTTCGCCGGCGGCCTCGACTGCAACGATCACGACCGGATCTGGGAGGCGCTCGACAAGGCCCGCGAGAAGCATCCCGACATGGTCCTGCTCCACGGCGGCAGCCCGCGCGGCGCCGAGCGCATCGCCGCCTGCTGGGCCGAAAGCCGCAAGGTCACCCAGATCGCCTTCAAGCCGGACTGGAACCGGCACGCCAAGGCGGCTCCGTTCCGCCGCAACGACCAGCTTCTCTCCGTGGTGCCCTATGGCCTGATCGTCTTTCCCGGCTCCGGCATCACCGACAACCTTGCCGACAAGGCCCGTCGGCTCGGCATCCCCGTCTGGCGGTTCGCGGAGGGCGGCGCGTGAGCGCCGTTTTCTTGCAAATCTGGCGAACCCAGATAATATGGAGATCGATCAAGGAGTCTAGCCATGCGCCAGTTCACGACGGGGGATCTCAACAAGCAGGTTGGCGACGTCACCGACGTTGCCAGCCGCGAACCCGTTATTCTTACCAAGCACCGCAAACCCCGGTTCGTGCTGATGAGTTACGAGCACTACGAACGGATGCGCATCGGCGGCGATCCCCGCCGCGCATACCATGTCGCCGAGATGCCGGAGGAACACACGGAACTCTTCGCCGCCGAGATCGACCGATTGGCGCGCGGGGAAGGATACGATGATGAGCGGTAGATTTCTGCCCGGTCAGGTGATCTCCTACCCGTATTTTTGGGCATGGCAATACGAGCGCGGCGAAACGGAAGGCCGCAAGAACCGGCCGACCTGCGTGGTCATCGCTGTCCGCGACGCAAGAGATGGCCTGACCCATCTCGCGCTCCTGGCTATAACCACCCAGCCACCGACCAGCGATCGGGTCGGTTTGGAAGTCTCCGCTATCGAGTGCCGCCGCGCCGGTCTGACCGATCTCAAACGCTGCTGGATAGTGGTTGACGAATACAACTACGATATTGCCGAACGCTCCTGGTACATCGAAGCCGACGGTAAGCCCTCGGTCGTTTCAGCAAGGCATTCATGATGAAGATCGCAGGCGCCTTTATCGAAGCGCGCAGCGAGGGCCGTCGCGTCAGCCGTCTGGATTGACGTTCTCTTTTCGCGGCGATGCGCTCGATCCAGGACGGGAGCCTCTGGCTGGCGACAAGATCACTAGCTCCAGCGCGAAGCGCCACTAGCCAGATGCGCGTAGCGCCTCCGGCAGCTGCAGGATCCGGGCGCGCCGGCCTGCGGCCGGCCGGGCTCTCGTCGCGGCGTCCCGCCGCTTCCCGAGCCGGCTTTGCCGTCTCGGCCTTCGGGTGACGATCCCTCGCGCAGGGCCAGGGGAGAGGGCGGCCGGCGCGGGGCGGGGGACGCGGGAGAGAAGGGAAAGTCACCATGTCGATGATATTCATAGGTGGATCACGCGAGATATTCGAGCTGCCGGAACCTGCCATCGCTCGCATCGGCGCAATCGTTGCTGCCGAGCACGGCGTGCTGGTTGGCGACGCGTCGGGAGCCGATGCCGAGGCGCAGGGCCTGCTCGCGGGCTACAAGTACGAGCATGTCGGGGTCTTCCATGCCGGCAAGGAACCCCGCAACAATCTAGGCGACTGGGCCGCCTACCATGTCCCGTCACCTGGAGGCACTCATGGATCTTGGTACGACGCCGCCAAGGACCGGGAGATGGCGCGGCGCGCCGACTTTGGCATGATGGTCTGGGACGGCGCATCACCCGGTACGGCCGTCAACGTGCTTCGGCTCGCCATCGCAAACAAGCCGTGCGTCATTTACGATCTGGCCAGGGGCCGGATGGCAACGACGTACAATGTGGAGGACTGGTGCGCCATGCTCCGCCATGCCGGTTCGGACATTCGCCGCCAAGCCGAAGCCCGCATGACGCCGGAGGAGCGTCTGGCGTTGCCAGAATGATGTAGGCGCGGTCCCGCCGACAGCCCGGCGGGGCCGATACGATATGCTTGATCCGGCCCCGCGCCGCCTACTCCACTTGTATGAAGGCCGGGGCCGGCCCCTTTCGAAACCGCTCCACGCGCAGAGCCGCGGGGCGTTGTGCGGATGATCATCTTGACCCGTCTCGCCTCTGAAGCGGGTGCAAGCGTGCCGAACAACATCCTGGCTTGCCGGGTCATCCAACCTGACTGCGCGGTATCGTCCCCGAGGGGCGTGAAGGCCGCTGCCAGCCGGCCCCGATCTCGAAACTGCTATGCCGCCATACCGAACACGCAAGGCGGTCACGCGCCGGGCTGCTGTTCGACGTGTTGGCGATGCCGACGACATGACCCGAGAGGCTGCAGCATGTTCCTGCGATCCGGCAGCGTTGCGTCGGCGGTCTAGCGATGGCGGCCTGAGTTCTTTTCCTTCGGTCGCATCCGGGGCCATTCCCGTTTCATGTCGCCTTTGTAGACGACCGCCTGCTTTGTGCGGTCAACCCCCGTTGGGGGTACACTCGGCGAATATTCAGGAAAATTCGATTTCTGTTTTTGTCTGCGGACAGGCGAAGGGCCTGCCCGCAATTTTTCGGCAAATAGAATTTTCCAGAATTTTCGCCGAGATGACCGCAGCAGGACGGCCCTCTCCTTTGGCGCCATCGGGAATGGTCCCGATGCAACCGAAGGAGAATTACCATGGCCACCACGATCGCAAACCTCACCACCAAGTCCGACGGCTCGATGGAAGGCGTCTTTGCCACGCTCCGGGTCAATGCCCCGATCACGCTGATCCCGAACACCAACAAGTCGCGCGAGGACGCCCCCGACTACCGGATCGTCAACAAGCGCACGGGCTTCGAGATCGGAGCCGGCTGGCACCGCATCTCCCAGCGTTCGGGAGAGGAGTACCTCTCGGTCAAGCTGGAGGCCCCCGAGATCGGCGTCATCTTCGGCAATCTCGCCCCGCCCCGGGTGGCGAGGAAAACAAGAAGGTCATCCTCTGGAACAACCCCCAGTGAGGCATCGGTGGCCGGCCCCGCAAGGGGCCGGCTCCCCACCGGCAAAAGGAGGTTGCAATGAGCCGCTACACCATCACTGTCACTGGCACCGTCCCCGGACAAGTCCTCTCGGATCCCGACGCTGTCATCGGCTACGACCCACCGCTTCGGACCTACTTCCTGCAAGCGTTCCCCCACGACGAAACCGACGAGCCCGGTCTTTGGCTCGGCACCCACGATCGCGCGTTCGAAACGCTTGAGGATCTTCACCGCGCAGCCATAGCACACGGCTACGACTTCATGCCGCTGTCGCCCAAACTGGCCGCAAAGCTGGTCGACGACAAAGCGGCAGCCAGCGGGCGTCCGGTGCGAGACACAATCCTCGGCCAGGTGCTGAAACACCTCAACCAACCCAAGTAGGCAAACACATCTCAAGGCCCGCGACGGAGTGTTCCGTTGCGGGCCCTTTTTTGCGCGTCGCAAAGAGTCACAAACATCACCCGTCACAGCATGCGACAGCGACTCCATACCGCCGATTATTCCTTTGGCAGTTTGTGCTTATGAACGCGGATATAATCCTGCACGGCCTTTCGCAGCAGTTCGGTCATGCTGTGCCCGTTGCTGATCGCTAGCAACTTGAACTGGCGCTGCTCCACTGCCGTCAAATAGTACCCGCAGCGGATCATCTCCTCCTCGCGAATCTTCTTTCCGGCAATGGGGTCCCTTTTCTGGCCCTGCCGCAGCAGCTTGCGGAAATCGGGCCCAACTGCCGGGGACGGCTTTGTCGGTTGCTGCATCTGGGGCGCAGCTTGCTCCTTGGCCCCAGACGTCTCGGCCTTCGGCGGGATGAACATACTGGGCAGCGCCGGCGGCTGCGTGGAGATCGCCTTCATCATGCGGGCTTTCTTGTCGTCACCGGGTTTCGGTGCGGCTTCTTCACTCATGCCGCGTTCCTTGTGGCTTCGATGAAGGTTTGCAGAAGGTCGTCGAAGACCCCTTCGCTCTCGGCAATCGCCTTCGCGTCAGGCACCTCGGGGCTGTAAAGGGTCTGCCCGGTCTGAAGGTCGCGGTAGGCAACGCGATTGTGCAGGACGTGTTCTGCAATGGGCGTGCCGTTGGCCTGGATGATGGCGCGCAGTTCGATCAGGGCTCGCGCCCTGCCATCGATGATGGTCTGCTTGGTCAGCACGAATATCGCAGGCAGCGGTCTACCCCGGCTCTCGACCGCCAGCGGGATGTAGTGGTCGGTGATCTGGATGGCGGCGGTGACATCGTCGAGGGCAAAATAGACCGGCACGACGACAATATCGGCGGCGAAGAGCCCGGCCATGAGGTTATCGTTTGTGGTGCCCTCCGTATCGATCAAGACGACCGAGCGTTCACCGTTGTGAGTGGCGGCCGCGCGAAGGATTTCCTGCGGCGTCATCGCGCTCACCATCGTAAGTTTGTCAGGACGATTGCCAGCTTCGCCCAGCATCTGGAACCAGCGGTTCATGTTCTGCCGCCGGTCGCCATCGATAAGAGTGACCGAATAGCCCCGATGCAGCGCGACGGATGCGAGGGTGCGCAGCATCGTCGATTTGCCAGTGCCGCCCTTTGGGATCGCAGCGGAGATGATCATGGGGCCTCCTTCCGGCGTTGTTTCCTTGTTTCCATGTTAACATGGAAACAAGTCATCATGGACACATGAAACAAAATCACGGTTGAAACATGGACATTGTCGACGGGGAAGGCTGGTTTGGCAACCCAGGCGCGCATGATAAGGGCTCGCTAAAGGTGCAGTTTTTGCGCAGCTGCTATCTTCAGCAAAGAAGGGGTCCGGTGGCCCATCGAATGCGCATTTCCGACTAAGCTTTTCCGGCCGCGCATAGTGCCGGTGTATCCATGTTAACATGGATACAAGTCGTCAACGCATCATAGACACATCGCATCAAATCACGATGGGCACATTTCGCCCGCGCCGCTGCCGCTGACAACTGCGCCTGTGAGGAGAGGCGCGCGCCCGAAATTTTTTTCATTCCTCTCCTATTGGCAGGATAGCCTATTTTGTGATACACACAAAATAGGCGGCGCGGCCCTGGCGGGCCTTAGCGCCCGCAAGCGGGCTTGAGAATGAATGCAGACGCCCAGAAAGTAGCGGTAAAGAAGGCGTCACAACGCTACGGCGAGGTGACCCACATCCGGTTTTCGGCTGACGAGCTGGCCAGCCTCAAAGCCATTGCGGAGCGGGACGGCGTGACCGTCAGCGAGGTCGTGCGGCGTCTCGTGCGGGCAGAGACCGGGCATCTGCCGATCGCGTCAGAGGCGTTGCGGCCAACGATCGTGGAGATGACCGATCAGCTGCGGCGTGTCGGCGTCAATTTCAATCAGGCCGTGCGCACGATGAGCGACGGCCGTGTTGCCCACGATGAGGATCTTGAACAGGCGCTGGTCGCGGTGGGTAACCTGGTGCGGCAGTTTCGCGAGGAACTGAAGGCGATGACTGGCGGTTCACGCAAGGCGAGGGTGGCCAGGCCATGAGCGGTCGTCTTGCTGGCTACGCGGCCGAAATCGAACGCTATCTTCGAGGCGAGTCCGGCGTGAAGCGTGAGGAGCTGGACGACGACAAGTCCGTGACGGTCGCCCGACGCGAGGTCGGTGAATTCCAGGTGATGAAGAGTTATGAGGGGACCGGTGGCGGCGGACCCCTCGGGCAAGGACAAGCCGGCTCGACGCTAGGTGGCGGCAGGAACGCCCCTCGTTCGTCGGCGGGAGGGACAGGACTGGCGAGGAGTTCCATGTCCAGCAGGGCACCGAAGTCCACTGCTGCTGCGAGTTCGCCCAAGGCCCCTAGTGCGCCGATCATGGTCTATAGCGCCACGCTCGCCGGTTTCCGGCCGGAAGAGGAGGAGGAGGAAGACTGGAAGCGGCGCGGCGGCGGCGGCCGTGGCCGTGGTGCTGTTCGTCCGAGCGGGACAGGACGAGCGGCGCGGGCGGGCTATCAGGCGCGGGCCGTGGCGGCACGAGCAGGCTATGCGGCGGGCGCGCAGCCTGCCGTGTTCAAGGTCATGCCCAATCCGCCATCGACCAAGGAAGCCGCTGCTCGGCTGCTCAACTACATCGGGAAGCGCGAGGACGAAAAAGGCGAGAAACACGACATCGAGATTTTTGACGAGGACGGGCAGGTCCTTGCGACAGGCGGCGCGCGAAAGGCGTTCCTGGAAACGTTTTGCGAGACGTTCGAACCACCCCTGGAAAACACCAATTTTATCGAGGTTCGCTTCGAACTCGCTGGCGAGATCACCGATGCCGCCGTAGGCGAGGCGTTGAGCAACGCCTTCGGTGCAAAACCGTTCATCTATGCGCAGGATGGACAAACGGTGCAGGTTTACGCGCACACCGATGAGCGGGCCGGGCCGCTCGCCAAGGTGCTGGCCGGCGGTCGGGAGAATTCGCGCAGCAAGGCGCTCGACAAGATCGAGACGCGCTTGTCTGAAGCCATCAGCGTGGCGAGTGTGGTGGCCAAGGCAGAGGTAACGGCGGCTGTCAGCCGTGAACCCAAAGCGAAATACTTTTTGCAAGAGTTCATCCGTACAAACAAAGACGTCCGCAATTCGGACGGCGAGCCAGTTCGCGGCGCGAAGGATCCCGCCAAGGCGGCTGCTGCGGTCTACGAACAATGGCGCCCGCAATTTTCGGGACGTGAGCGCCGCAATGCCTATCACCTGCTTTTCTCGGCGAGAGCCGGCACCGATGCCAACGCGGTCATGGCCGCGGCGCGTGCCGTGCTTGAGGAGCGCGCGCCAGGATACAAGTTTGTCCTGGCGCATCACAAGGACACCAAGCACGTCCATATTCACGCGATGGTGCAGGCGCGCTCTGCCGACGGCGAGCGCCTGAAATTCTACAAACCTGATCTCGCGGCCTGGCGGGAGACCTTTGCGGAAAAAGCACGCGAGAACGGCATTGCGATGGTGGCGACGCGGCGCATGGATCATGCGATGACTCGGCCTTTCACGAAGGAGCATGCCGGAGCCTACAGCCGCGCCCAGAGCGATCCGCGCTACCAGGTCAGCGCGAGGACAGTCGAGCGTGTGGAGGCCAAGCGGCAACGCCGTTTGGACGGGCAATCCCTCGTCGTGAACGGCGATGCAATCGCTATCGCATGGCAAAAGACTGTGACCACGATGCGCGCAGTCGGTGTGGTTGGCCAGGCGCTCACGGCGGCCGAGTCGATCAGCAAAAACATTCTTCAGTTCGGTCGCGATCGAACAGTGGAGGGGCAGTCAGATCCTGCCGCGGGTCGCGGAGCTGATCAATCGGGGCAGAAGTCTTTCTTGTCCCATCCCGGTATGAGAGAATTGAATGCACTGATAGGAGATTTGAACATGGCGCAAACCCCCTTGGAAATGCGGCGTCAGATGGCCCGCGTCAATCAGGCTCTGGACAACATGGGCGAGACGCTGCCGCCGGCGCATCAAGGACAGTTCGAACAGTATCGTGAAGAGGTGAATGACAAGATGCACGACCGTCTCGCGCGGCTGCAATTCGAACGGCAGCAACAGCGTCGTGATGGTGTCACTGGCGAGCCGTTCCCCGAGCGCGAGGCGCGAGGGCGAGACCTCCCAACTCGGGACGATCCCCGCGAGCCGATTGAGCCGCGTACAGGCGCCGAGCAAGAGAAGGTGAGAGCCAAGCAGAAGGACGCGAACAAACAGAAGGCGCGGCAGTCGGAAGAGCAGGACCGCAAGACCCAGCGCTCAAACGATAACGACTACGAGCGCTGAACAAGGGCCAATCTAGCGTCCTCGCGCGGTGGTCTTTCAAAACGACGCATTCGTCACAGAATGATCAGGCTGGATGGCAGCTTAGCGCCTCATCTCGGACACTCAAGCAGATTTGAGCACTTGCTGAAAGCCGACGTATCTCATTGGCTGGTTTTCCCGGTTCCTGACGATTAACGGAGCTAGGAGTCGGATGACGTGAGAAACGGTCTGCTACCGGGCCCGAGGGTCCACCTTCCTTTGGCCAAGGCGTGCTGGGCGACAGCACCCATGGAAACTGCTATTGGGTTTGTGTGCCGAGCATTCGTAGGGGCGAAGCTAGGGGACAAAATGCACGAACGGCAGACTCCGCTCTATACGCCTTTTGGGCCTGCCGTGACGGCGTTGGAAGTGGCAACTGGCATCGACCTTACCGGACACGTTGCATTGGTGACAGGTGGTTCTTCCGGGCTTGGCTTGGAGAGTGTTAGAGTGCTTGCTGCATGCGGGGCTAGCATCTGCGTGCCCGCGCTTGACCCAATCGCCGCCCAAGCCGCTTTGAGCGGAATTGAAGGGGTAGAGGTCTGGCCCGTTAACCTGATGGATCAGGTCTCAGTCCAAACCTTTGCCACCACCTTTCGCGAGCGCCGAAGCCGACTTGATATCCTGGTCCTAAATGCGGGCGTGATGGCCAGGCCTCTGTTCCGCGATGCCGATGGTCACGAAGGCCATTTTTCCATTAACTACCTCGGACACTTTCGACTGACAGTGCTGCTATGGCCAGCTTTACTTGCGGCGGGGAAATCTCGCGTGGTTGTCCTCTCCTCCCGAGCCCATCAGATGTGCGATGTCGATCTGGATGATCTCGATTTTGTAAGACGACCCTACGAGAAATGGATGGCCTATGGCCAATCAAAGACCGCCACCGCGCTTTTGGCTGTTGCGCTCGACAGGCGTGGGCGCCGTCACGGCGTCAGCGCCCTCTCCGTACACCCCGGAATGATAATGACACCCGGGATCCGTCATCTACCCCGGTCCGAGATCGATGCTGTCGGTGCTGTCGCCCCAGATGGGTCTCCGATAATCGATCCGGCGAGGGATTTGAAAACCGTAGAACAAGGCGCGGCGACGACAGTCTGGAGCGCGACCTCTCCTGCGTTGGACTCGATAGGCGGCGTTTATTGCGAGAATTGTGACGTAGCACGCATAGAGCCCGACGAGGCGTTTGGGGTGCGCCCCTATGCCATCGATCCCGAGAGGGCCGAGAGGTTGTGGCGCGCGAGCGCAAGTCTGACTGAATTGGACATTGCAAAAACCTGAGGCCCCATGCTTGGGGCGGTCCGCCCAAGCGAAGTCGAGTTAAGCCCGCAGAGATGGATCGGAGCTCCGCTACACGAGGATCGTATGTTACTTGAAATCCTGCGGTCGTCAGTAACGTGAGTCCGACACACTCGATCTCCTTGGCAGCATCGCTCTATACTCCGTTCTGACAACGACCCGTGACCAGGGAAGGATAGAATGCAAGAGAAGGCTTTCCCGAAGGCAACCGCCGCAGATTCGGCAATCACCTTTAGCTCATTCCTGCTCTATCCGGGGCGACATCTTCTACTCAAGAACGATGAGCCCGTCTTGATCGGCTCCCGAGCGCTCGAAATACTCATTGCGTTGGCCGAGCGACCTGGAGACCTAGTAACGAAAGATGAATTGACCGCGCGAGCCTGGCCCAACGCTATTGTGGAGGAGTCGAACCTCAGAGCTCAGATCGCATTCCTACGAAGGGTGCTCGGCGACGATCAGGCCGCTCCGCAATACATAGTCGCCGTTCCGACAAGAGGCTATCGGTTCATTGCCTCTGTCCGCCGCTCTCATGTTGAACACGAGCCCGAGACGACACAGGCGCCGAACAACCTCCCAAGTCAGCTGACGCAACCCATCGGTCGTGAAGAAGCCATCAAAACCATCGAAGGGCGGTTTCAACGGTTCCGGCTGGTCACGATTGTCGGCCCGGGTGGCATCGGGAAGACTACCGTTGGCCTTCGTGTGGCAAAGCAATTGTTGTCGGCGCATGAGCATGGGCATTGTTTCATCGACCTGGCCCCAATAAGGAATTCCCAACTCGTCCCTTCGGTTTTGGCGTCACAGTTTCACCTTCCGGAGACCTTGGGTGATCCGACCGCGAGCCTCATCGGGCACCTTCGTGGGAAACGCTTGCTGCTCGTCTTCGACAGTTGCGAACTCGTTCTCGAAGCCACTGCCCGTCTGGCGGAGACCTTGCTCCGCGAAGTTCCAGATATCACCATCCTTGCCACCAGCCGCGAAGCCTTGCGGGTGGAGGGTGAAAGCGTCTACAGGCTCCCCCCGCTCGATACGCCGCCGTCGGCGGCGGGTCTGACTGCCGCCGACGCATTGGAGTTTTCCGCCATCAGCTTGTTCGTTGAGCGGACGACCTCTTCCGTGAACGGCTATACGTTCGACGACAATGAAGCAGCCGTGGTCACACACATATGCCGCCAGCTTGATGGGATCGCCCTTGCGATAGAGCTTGCCGCGGCGCGGGTGGAGGCGTTTGGCACGCGAGGGATCGCGGAGCTTCTCAACGATCGTCTGCGGTTGCTGACAGGTGGGCGGCGCACCGCTCTACCGCGCCATCAGACTTTGGCGGCGATGATCGACTGGAGCTACGGTGCGCTTTCAAAAGAGGAACGGAAAGTCCTGCGTCGGCTCGCCATATTCGCGGGCGACTTCGGACGTGAAGCTGCAGTTGCCGTCGCGTCCGACTTGGCCGCACCGGACCGGGATGTACCCGGTCATCTTGCTAACCTCGTCGCCAAATCCCTGGTAGCCGTCGACGCTCAAGGCAAGGCCGCGCGATACCGGCTGCTCGACACGACGCGGGCATTCGTTTTGGACAAAATTCGGGAGGAGGGGGAGCTCGATGCCGTCATGCGGAAAATGGCGGCCTATCTGTGCGACATTCTACGGCATTCGCAGGCGGACGTCGAAACCCTGTCGAGCGAACTATGGCTGTCCAGCTACGGTACCCAGATCAACAACGTACGCTTCGCTCTGGACTGGGCGTACTCGGATCATGGCGACCTGGAAATTGGCCTCGCGGTCACGGTCGCCGCCATTCCGATGTGGTACCAGCTTTCCCTGGTCGACGAATGCCTGACCAGTGTCCAGCGAGCGCTGCAAGGGATCGGCCCGGGAAAGCGAAGAGACGAGCAGGCTCGGATAATCATGCAGCTCTATAGGGCACTTGGGCTCTCGCAAGCATTCAAGGTAGGCTTCGCGCCACAGGCTCCGGCCGCGTTCGCGAAGGCGTTGCAGATATCGGAAGAGCTAGGTGACCTGGAAGGTCAGGCGGAGGCTCTGTGGGGCCTTTGGCTCGCGCAGGTGGGGATGGGTGAGTATAGAGCATCGTTGCGAAACGCGGAACGCTTCATGGCGCTTGCCCAAAGCGGGCTCGATCGGTTCATTGGCGATCGGATGCTCAGCATGACGCTGTTCTGCATGGGGGACTTCCGGGGTGCCCGCCATCGCGCCGATCTCATGCTGGCCCACGATGTCTCGGCTGAAACCGCCTCCGCGGGTTCAGTGCGTTTCCGATTCGGCCAGTCGGTTTCGGCACGAATACAGCCCGCCCAGCTCCTGTGGATGCAAGGCCTTCCAGATCAGGCAATCAAGGCGGTCCATACCGCCGTCGCAGCCGCGCGGGACTCGGGCCACGCGATCTCATTGTGTGAAGCCTTGGCGCGATGGTCATGTCCGGTCCTTGTTCATGTCGGCGACCTAGCAGCGGCGGACTCGGCAATCACCGAGCTACTCGATCTGGCCAAAACAAACGCGCTCGGCCCATGGGAGGTGTTCGCTCGGTGCTGGAAGGCGGCGCTTTTGATCCAACGGGGGCTCCCTGAGGATGGCGTTTCCCTTCTCCGTAGCGGGCTGGCTGAACTCCGCCAGGTAAAACTCTTCAACCTCTACAATGTGAGATTTCTCGGCTTTCTGGCCGAGGGCCTGTCTTCTCTGGGACAACACGCCGAAGCGCGGTCTCTGGTAGAGGCGGCGATCAGCGCCAGCGAAGAGAAGGACGAGCTCTGGTGCATCGCGGAACTGTATCGCCTGAAGGGGGATGTCCTTTGGCGCGACGGCGACGATTTCAAGAGTGTCGAACGCTGCTATCTCCATTCGGTCGACTTGGCGAGGCGGCAGGACGCGCTGTCATGGGAACTCCGGACAACTACGAGCTTGGCGAGGTTGGCGCGTGAGCGCGGAGAGCCCGGTCAGGCGCGTACGCTGCTGGCCGCGGTCTACGATCGGTTCATCGAAGGTTTCGAAACAGCCGACATGGTGGCGGCCAAGGCCCTTTTGGCCGAGGCGTCCTGATCTTCCCGCGGTCTCCGCGTCTATGCTCCTGCCCGTCACAAGATTTCACTGCGATTCACTGGCTTGAGATAACGGAGCTCTGCCATCTTCTATCCGTCGTCGGACAGCCGGCGACACCGCAGCGGGGCAGGCAGATGAAGACTACGACGACCAAGATGGATGCGCTCGTCCTGCACGAGACGAACTCCGACTTCGTCCGTACCAGCGTGGTCTGCCCCGCGCCCGCGGCGGGCGAGGTCCTTATCCGGGTCAAGGCGAGCAGCGTCAACCCACTCGATCTCAAGATCAGAAGCGGCCAAGCGCCTCATGCGCGACACCCACTGCCCGCCATTCTCGGTATGGACGTCGCCGGGATCGTCGAGGCTGTCGGTCCAGGGGTGATCGCGTTCAAGCCACAGGACGAGGTCTTCGGAATGACGGGCGGCGTCGGCGGTCTCCAGGGATCGCTCGCGACCTTCGTGGCCGTCGATTCAGATTTGCTGGCCCAAAAGCCAGCCAACATGACAATGCGCGAAGCGGCCGCCTTGCCGCTGGTATTCATCACCGCCTGGGAGGGGCTTGTGGATCGCGCACAGGTTCAGGCGCGCCAGAAGGTCCTTGTACTTGGTGCGGGTGGCGTCGGCCACGTTGCCATCCAGATCGCACGGGCTTTCGGGTCCGAGGTCTTTGCCGTCGACAAGGCTGCCAAGCAGCGCGAGATCGAGGAGCTATGTGCCACGGCAATCGACAGGGATCAGACGACGGTCGAGGAGTACGTCAAAGACCATACGGGCGGGCGCGGCTTCGACATCGTCTACGATACCGTGGGCGGAGCCGGGATCGACGCCGCCTTCAACGCAGTGGCGCGTTTTGGTCACGTTGTGAGCTGCCTCGGATGGGGCACGCATTCGCTCGGTCCGCTCTCGTTCCGAGCCGCTAGCTACTCAGGTGTCTTCACGCTTCTGCCGATCTTGACCGGGGAAGGCCGCGCCCATCATGGGCAAATCCTGCGGGAGGCAAAGCGACTCGCAGAAGCAGGAAAGGTCACGGCTCTCGTCGATCCGCGTCGCTTCAGTTTCGAGACGATCGCGGAAGCATACGCCCAGATCGAAAACCGAACCGCCCACGGCAAAATCGTGATCGACGTCACCGACTAAAGCGGAACGGACAATCTGCAAGTAAAGGAAATCCGTCATGCCATTTGTCAATGTGAAACTGGTCGACGGCGTGTTCACGCCGGAGGAGAAACATGCCATGGCCAAGGCCTTGACCGACGTGATGGTGAAGTTCGAGGGATCGGAGGCCTTCCGCGAAGTGGTGTGGGTTCTTATCGAGGAATTGCATACCGATGGCTGGCACATTGGCGGAAGGCCGTTCGAAGGGCCGAAGTCATTGATGACGACGCTTTCGAAATCCAAGGAGGTCGTCGAAATGATCGACGGCATGCCTACCACCCGGAAAGAGTGGGCCGTGGCAGCGCCAGTTCTGGGCTGACGACAGCAAAATATCGACACGACCGAAAAGAGAGCGTCCGGACAGACGATGTCCGTAGGCGCTAGTGGAACCGCGTCCAGGTCGCAGAGGAAAGAGAAATGGAGACGAGCACATCCACGACAATGCCCATTACGGCTACGAGACGGGAAGTCCTGATCGGGGCGGGAGTCGTCGCTCTTGCCACGACCTTGCCTCTGGCCGCCACGGCGTCGTCGAATTCAACCAGTGCAACCCCTGAAGATGGAAATGAGACCATGAGCAGCATCAAGACAAAAGACGGCGCGCAGATTTTCTACAAGGACTGGGGCGCCGGACAGCCGATCGTGTTCCACCATGGTTGGCCGCTGAGCGCCGACGACTGGGACAACCAGATGTTATACTTCCTCGGCAAGGGATTCCGGGTCATCGCACACGACCGGAGGGGCCACGGCCGTTCTAGCCAGACCTCGGGCGGCAACGACATGGACACCTATGCGGCCGACGTCGCAGCTCTCGCAGAAGCGCTCGACCTCCGCGACGCCATCCACATCGGCCACTCTACGGGCGGCGGTGAAGTGACCAGGTACGTCGCCCGGCACGGCAAGGGCAGGGTCGCCAAAGCGGTGCTCATCTCCGCCATACCTCCCGTCATGGTCAAGTCCGCCAAGAATCCTGGAGGGCTCCCGATCGAGGTCTTCGACGGCTACCGCGCAAGCTTGGCGGCCAACCGAGCGCAACTCTACCTCGATATCGCCAGCGGACCGTTTTACGGGTTCAACCGTCCCGGGGCCACGATCTCCGAGGGGACGATCCGCAATTGGTGGCGTCAAGGCATGATGGGCGGAGCGAATGCGCACTATGAGTGCATCAAGGTCTTCTCGGAGACCGATTTCACCGAGGACCTGCAGATGATCGACGTTCCGGTGCTGATAATGCATGGAAGCGACGACCAGGTCGTGCCCATCGCCGATTCTGCCGAACTCTCCGTCAAGCTGCTCAAGAACGGGAAGCTCAAAGTCTACGACGGCTACCCGCATGGCATGTTCACAACCCATGCCGACGTGATCAACGCGGACCTTCTGGCCTTCATCAAGGCCTGACCACCTCGGCAGGCCGAAGGGGCCTGCCCTTCATGTATTCAAGTCAATTCAAGCTGTCGGCTCCCTTGAGGCCGGTTGCGGAAAGGTATGTCATGAAGACGGAACACATGCTCTCCCGCCGCGGATTTTGCCTGTGCTGCATAGGCGCTGCTACCTTCGCGGCGACCGGTGGCTGGATGAGCCCCCGCGATGCCTACGCCGAAGCGCGCGGACTTGTCAGCTTGATCAAGGACAGCGCTGCCAAGTCCTCGATTTCCACTCGCAAGCTAAGGAACAATATCACTATTCTGGAAGGCTCGGGCGGCAACGTCGCGGTATTGAGCGGCAAAGATGGTCTGGTCATGGTCGATGCAGGCATCAGCGTGTCGCGCCCTCAGATGATCAAGGCACTCTCCGCCCTCTCCCCCGAACCCGTGACCCATCTCATAAATACCCACTGGCATTTCGATCACGCGGACGGCAACCCATGGATCGGGGACGGCGGAGCCAAGATCATCGCGCACGAGAATACCCGCAAGTACCTGTCGCATGTGCAGCGGGTGGAGGACTGGGACTACAATTTTCTGCCGCTGGAGCACAGCGGAGTGCCCAAGCACGTCTTCTCAAAGGAGCATTCGCTCAAGGTGAACGGCCAGTCGCTCGCACTGAACTACTATGGTCCGGCGCATACCGACGGCGATATTTCAGTGATGTTCGGCGAGGCCGATGTCCTCCATGTCGGCGACACCTACTGGAACGGCATATACCCATTCATCGACTATTCGACAGGCGGCGGCATCGACGGAATGATCGCCGCCTCGGACGCGAACCTGGCCGCGTCGACCGACAAGACGATCATTATCCCAGGCCACGGAAACCCGGTAAGTAACCGGGCGGAGCTGCAGGAATTCCGCGACATGCTTGTCGCCGTCCGTGAGAACGTCGGAGCGCTCAAACGCCAAGGGCAATCGAGGGACGAGGCCGTCGCGGCCAAGCCCACGGCAGATTTCGACGTGAAGTGGGGTAATTTCGTCATCGATCCGGGCTTCTTCACGCGGCTGGTCTACGAGGGCGTCTAGTCCGAAGGTCCGGTCATCTGCTGATCTTGTGGCGAATTCCTTCCGCAACTCCCACGCGCCATCGGGATGCCCCACGGGGGCGCCGCGGCCCGAATCCTTGACGCAACTCCGAACCCTTGGGAGACAGCCATGTCGGAAACAACAAGCAAACTGATCATAGATATCCCGGTTGAGCTGAAGGAAGTAAAATCGGTCCACAGCATTGGGAGCCTTCAGTTCGAAGGCGACCTTCCTGCGGCGCTTTTCCATCTTCAGCTGATCACCACGGATATCGCAAATTGGAGGGCGACATCAGATGTGATCGTGGTCTTCCACACCAACGCGGGTCACGTCACGCTGAATGACGCGGCCTATAATGCTTCGCGCAACATCGCCACTGGAAACCCCTACAAGAAGCTGATTGCTGACCTCATCGACATCGGCGTCAAGGTCGAACTATGCGGCGCGACGGCGAGGGTAAACGGCTGGGGGAACGCCGATCTTGTGCCCCGGATTGAGGTAAATCTCGACGCTATGGCCCGCACGATCCAGCTCGTGCGTCAGGGTTTCGTCAAGATCACAGAGTGACGGTCGGTCGACTGATCCAGTCTCTTACCAGACATGAGGCGACCATGCTCCAATTGCCATTCGGGTTCCATTCGACGTCTTCCGAAGTCCTGAGAGGTGTAGACCTCCGGGGAAAGACGATGATTGTCACCGGCGGCGCGAGCGGGATCGGCATCGAGACGACCTCGGCGCTCGCCGCGGCCGGGGCCACGGCCGCGCTGCGCAAGGGAAGCACCCTCAAGGTGATGGTGGTGGCGGACGGCGGCAAGGAGACGAACCTTACGCTCTCGCTTAAAGGGTTCCCGAGCGCGCTCGACAGGACCACTGCGTTGCTGCAGTAAGTGGCAACCCCAGCCAACCCGCCGAGACGCCATGCCAAGCCTTATTGCCTCGGGCGGCGGCGACGCTCTTGGCGCACGGCTGCTTGACGCTTCAGCGCTTAGGCACACTCGCGACGCTTCCGGTCATGTGTTGATCACCGTCGTCGCACTGGCATGCGGTTTGGGCGCTTGTTTTCGGCCCCCGAAATCTTCGTCCAGCCACAATACACTCGAACTGATGTAACATAATGGATATTATAAGAGCCGTAACCGCTATTCCTGGGCCGCCCAAGCAGGCATGTAGCCCCCCTTTTGTTGACGCGATGTATGTGGCGGATCATGATAACCAAGGGCGCAAAGAGCGACACCTCATGCTGGTGGGAGGATAAAAATGCAGCCACTTGTCATCGACGCGAAGCCTCAACCTATTTCAATTGATCCCGCTAACGCTGCAGTTCTCGTCGTGGACATGCAGAATGACTTCGGCTCCAAAGGTGGAATGTTCGACAGAGCCGGAATCGATATCTCCGGCATTCAACGGGCTGTCGACCCTACTGCCAGCGTAATAGCTGCCGCTCGCAATTTGAGCGTGCCCATCGTTTATCTGAAGATGGGGTATTATTCCGACCTATCGGACCTTGGGACATCGGACGCCCCCAATCGTATCCGACATCTTCAGATCTTTGGGGTCGGTGAGAGCATGACAGCCCCGGATGGTAGCGAGAGCCGGATTCTGATCCGCGACACCTGGGGAACAGATGTCGTTAACGACCTCAAGCCAGAGGCAGGGGATGTCGTCCTCTATAAAACGCGGTTCAGTGGTTTCTACGAGACCGAACTCGATTCTGTTCTGAAGACCGCAGGCATCAAACACCTCATCGTGACAGGATGCACGACCAGCGTGTGCGTGGAGTCGACAATTCGGGATGCCTTCTTCAGGGACTATCAGTGCATACTGCTGACGGATTGCACTAGCGAGCCCATCGCCTGGGACGCCTCAAGGAGCAATCATGATGCCTCGATCACGCTCGTGCAGATACTCTTTGGATGGACATCGACGTCCGACCACTTCCTGAAGGCGATCGAGGAGCGAGTTCAGGGGCGTCTTGAACTAGCCGAATGAGTTGGCGAGGCGAGACCGCGCAACGGATCGGCCCCCATCGTCTCTCGCACCAGCGCTGCCAATCCCTCCGCGCCCTTGCGGAAGTCGACGGGCTTCGTCGCCACCATGACCTTGACCGCACCCGTCGGCCCGATCACGACGTCGCCTTCAGCGCGCGGATCACTGCGGCCCCCGTCTTGGTATCGGCGCCCCCCCGCCGACGCGCATCGCGATGCCGTCGATCTCAAGCTCGATCATGCCTGCATCTCGGGTGGCTTGCCGTTTCCGCTGCTTCGGTGAACGGCTGGCTACAGGTTCCGCCGCCGCCACAACCGCCGGCACAAAGGCAGGAGAATCTTGCTGCACCGAAGCGGCCTGTTTGCGCGCTTCGCGACGCCAGGCGAAGACCTGCTGCGGCCTAAGGCCATACCGACGGGCGACCTCGGAAATGATTGCGTTCGGCTCCAGCGTCTCCGCGATGATCCGCGCCTTGTCGTCCACCGACCAATGACGCCGACCGCCGGCACCGTTGATCACCTCGAAACGCCGAAGCTGCCGCTCCGGATCAAGCGTAAGGTCAAGTCCAGACACAAGCCGATCTCCGATCCCAATACAAGATCGGCAACCTCACAGATCGCGACCACTCCCGAAAGGTGGTCCCACAACATCGCTTACTAAGAGCCTCTGAATCTTGATATAAAAATATTGGTTCCATAGCTAAACTTCTGCCGTTTATCGTAGAAGAGCGAATCCGCAAACAATTGGACGGTTCTACAATAAGGGATCGACTTGGGTTCCTGGAAGCTTTTCGAATTTTCTGCCTCGCGCCGCCAGCCGAATTGCGGGGCACTTGTGAAAGAAGTCGGAATGCATGAGTTCGCTGTTGGGCAAGCTTGATCGATGCGCACGCATCGGAATTCATACAGGACGGCAACACCTCATCGCATCTGGGGCAAGCCCGGGGTCCATAGGGCGGGACATGACGTTCGCAGTTTTGAATCGTTGCGGCTCCCCGGGCTTAACGAAACTGCGAAGTACGAGCTGCCGATCTCCTTCAAATCTACGCGACAGCCCACCATCAAGATTCGGAAGCGCGACCGCGAGCGCGCCGAGCGCATCCGATTGGCCGGTGGGCCGAAACCATGCCTCAGAGAACGCGCAGTCGCGCTTGCTCGGGGGCGAGAGGTGGTGCGAACACGTGATCTCACAGACATTGGCATTCCCCGCTGCTATCTGGCCCGGATGTGTGATGAGGGCCTGCTGATCAACGTCGCCTACGGCATCTATCGCGCCACAGATCAGAAGGCGGCATGATCCGATGATGGCCAATCCCCGCAGAATGACAATGTCCGCAGCGAGAGCGGCCACACCTGGCACCATTCGGCATGTTGCTGTTCAAGATAACGAAACTCGGCGTTGCCGAGGCCGCCAATCTCAAGGACTACAAGACCAGGATGCCCGCTTTCCGGGAAACGCTGAGCGACGACGACATCATCGCGGCTCTGTCCTACATCAAGTCGCGGTGGCCGGGAGAAATGCGTCGTCGACATGATGCACTTAATCGTGTCTACGAACGTCGAGACTCTTCCGCGAGATGAGCCGCAACATGCCGGCGACGCGCCAACTCCCGATAAAACGCCTCCGGTGTCACGCCGATCTCGGAGGCCGCCTGATACCAGCGCCCTTTGGGCGGTAACTTGCCGCCGTTGAATGCCATCCAGGCATCCAATCTCGCTGCAACCGATTTCAGGGACAGGATCTCGGCGCGGGTCCGCGTCCGGTGCACCTCGCCTGCCAGATGGCGCATTAATGCAGAAGCCAGATCGGGATCGCTTTCAATGGCCGTCTTGGCTCTAGTCATCGGCACGGCCCGGACCGCCGATTCTTCGGCTGCGAGGGCATCGCAATGATATCGGTCAGCGAACAACGAAGCCTCGGCGACGATCGAACCGGAGCCGGCACGCTGGAGCGTCAGCTGGAGTCCGTCAGGAAGCGCCCGGACAAGGCGCAGTTCACCCGCAATGACCAGGAAGAGTGACAGGACCGGGTCGTCGGTTCGGAAGAGGACATTGCCCGCGTCGACGCGCTGCTCGCGCTCCGCCAGCGTCAGGAAATATTCGAATAACGAACTCGACATGATCGCGATCATGTTCCTAGTTCGATAGCCGTGTCAAACGTCGCAGGACCCCGAGACCACGGAGATCTACCGATGAACCGGATGTTTTCTGCATTGCTTTTGCTGGCGCTCCTTGAGGCCGTGGCGACCGCGGCTCAGAACCATGGTCTCCACGGGGCCTCAGAACAGGCTAACCCGCCTTCGCCATATTCGGGGATGGAGACGCGTAGCGTGAAAGCGCTGTCAGGTGAGCAGATCGCCGACCTCGGGGCGGGCCGCGGGATGGGCTTGGCGCTGGCGGCCGAACTTAACGGATATCCGGGTCCGTCACATGTCCTCGAGCTCGCCGAAACTCTCGGCCTGACGGGCAAACAAGCGACGCGTACTAGGGAACTGCTGGGCCAGATGGAGGCGGAGACCATCCCACTGGGAAAGCGGCTCGTCAACGAGGAAGCCGAGCTGGATCGCCTGTTTGCCCAAAGGACGATTACGGCGACCCGCCTCATTGAAATGACAAAAGCCATCGCCGACTTGCAAGGCGCTCTACGGACGGCGCACTTGCGCTACCATCTCGATATGGTCCAGTTACTTACTCCCGAGCAGGTCCGCCGATATTCCCAACTTCGCGGATATGCTGGAAGCGCTAATTGAGCAGGCACATCACTTCGGCCCCACATCAGATGGGACGGATTCGATCACTAGCGCGGGGCAACTTAATGGCGGTTGGTACAATGCTACCGCCGTATCTAGGATCAGGGCTTTGCCGGCCTAAGCGAGGGCAGGGGGCTACGCTACTTACGCCGATGCCCAATCGACATGATCCCGAGCGCCGTCAGATCGTCGGCGGTCAGGCTTGGTAGCACCTTCATCGATGTCGTGGCTACCGAAGGCGTCGGCATACCCGTCGAGGCCGAGGCTCACCAGCCATGCCCGAACATCCACGTGCCTACCTCCCAGGCGGTGGAGGCTTTGCCCGACCACTATATCGCAAACACTAAGCCCGGTCGCCTCTCTCGCGATGAGCAATGCCCCTTTGGCCGTGCGTTATCCTATCAGTGAATGATGCCAACAGTCCCGAATTTTTACTGATGGGTAGCCTGCATTCAGATGGCATATTAGGACAAGTTAAACTAATACAGAGTGCGGCCCACGACCATTCGCGCGATTGATCTCCACTTTGGAGGAACTGGTATCCAGAAACCGGAACGCGGGAGGATGAAATGACTTTGAAGCACTGTCTGCTAGCCGTCGTTTTCACGTCACTGTGCATGGGTTCTGCCCAGGCCCAGTCTGCGAAGGAAGCCATCGAAGCCGCTAATGCAGAGTTCGTGAAGGCTTATAACAGCAAGGACGCGGCCGGAGTTGCGTCGAAGTACGCGGATGACGCGGCCGCATTCCCGCCGGATATGGCGCGTGTCGACGGCCGCCAGAATATCCAGAAACTATGGCAGGGCGCGATGGATATGGGCATATCGGGGCTCACGCTTACGACACGTGATGTCCAAGAAAGTGGGGATTTTGCGTTCGAGTCCGGGAGTTTCTCTCTCAAGGCACCCGGCAAGGATTCGAAGCTGGTCGATGCGACCGGGAAATATGTGGTGGTCTGGAAGAAAGGCCAGGACCGCACCTGGAAGCTCTACCGGGATATATGGAACTCCGACTCGGGGAAATGAAGGGCACCTACGACGCTATCAGAGTTAGCGTCATTCTCCCCACTGCGATGGGCGGGACGGAGCCATGGGCGACTGGGCCCGCGACGCATTTGGTCCCAAATCATGCGCCGAGTCAGCCCACGCCGCGTTGCATTCGTTCCTTCGAAAGCCGACCGAAAACAGCCCGCCCCCTGCGACTTCAACATGTACAAGGGGCGCCATCTCGCCGAGAACTTCTTCTGCGACCTCAAGCAATTCAGGCGTGTCGCCGCTCGATACGAAAAGATCGACGAGAGCTTCCGCGCCATGATCTATGCCACCCAATCAAGTCCACAACCGGCAGCCGCTTGCGGGTAAGGTACTAATAGGCGAAACTGATCGGAACCTGAGAGGGTCTGCCACCTCGCCTCCGAGTTTGGCCGCCGACAGAGTGCTCCGCAATGGACCGCAAGCTCGCCGCCATCCTTGCTGCTGACGTCGTCGGATATTCTGCCATGATGGAGCGCGACGAGGCGGGAACGCATGAACGGGTGCGCGCCGATCATAAGGAACTTTTCGAGCCGACAATAGCGCGTCATCATGGCACTATCTTCAAGCTGATGGGCGACGGCCTGCTGGCGGAGTTTTCTTCTGTCGTCGAGGCGATGGAATGCGCGGTTTCGCTGCAACGTGGGCTGGCCGAGCGAAACGCCTCGTTGCCGAAAGACCAGCGCGTGGAAGTGCGCATTGGCGTCAATCTTGGCGACTCAGGTCCGATGGTTCGCCATACGCTCTGCCAACTCGAACTTAAGTGATTAATCTGTCGAATTGAAAGTTCACTGACCGTTACTGTCCAAAATTGACGGATAAAACTCTAACACCCACGAGAGTTCTCGCTGCAAGTGAGCTTAGAACCAAAGAAATATTTAGAAATATTTACAAATTCATGAAAAAGTCGCGTAATACATATTATGGAACTAAGTGGTGGATATATAACATTTTCTTTTCAACTCTGAGGGAGTGCGTAGTATTCGAGTCCGCCGTTGAAGAGCTCACGCTGGCTGGGTCCTCCTTGGCATGCAGCTTTGCCACAATCGGTGTTGCGCCGACTCCTGTCCAAAGGCATTGAAATGCCGCTGCGCGGCTCTATCTGTTCAGGTATATCGTGCGTTCTCCTCCCATTTCGCACGATGAGTTCCCCTCTGAAGGTCTAACCTTCACATCTTGGCCGAGCCTCTGGGTCGGCCATTTTTTCACTCCACCGCCCCAACTCAGAACAACGCGGCCAAACTGGCATTCATTTAGCGGCCGCACATCCAGCCAGGGCGTCCCGGCACAAATGCCGACTCACTCTCGCGCCTGCGCTGGCCTTCAACGGTGACGGCGAGTGGTGACTGGACTCCTATCGCCTCTACAAAGCGTCGATGATTTCCCGCTTCACAAGTCGATCTCCATTCCTCTTTTGCTCACCGGTTGAACGCGATGACCAGCGGCGAACCGAACAGTGAAGCCCAGGCTTGGGCAGTCACCGTTTGGATGGCGAGAATGCGGGTCTTGTCCGTCCACCAGCCATTGCGGGTCGCGACG
Source organism: Mesorhizobium sp. M0587 (assembly GCF_040320945.1). NCBI lineage: Bacteria > Pseudomonadati > Pseudomonadota > Alphaproteobacteria > Hyphomicrobiales > Phyllobacteriaceae > Mesorhizobium > Mesorhizobium sp. M0587. The sequence continues at coordinate 25,257 of NZ_JAMYQP010000030.1, read as the reverse complement.
ATGATGTCCGGATTATAGAGCATGGACTGGAGCACCGGCCAGATGATGAGCTGCTCATGGCAAATCAGCGCGCAATCTTCACGCCATCGACATCGACGATTGGATTGGCAAAGACATGCGCCCTCGCCCCGCTGCCCTGCCCGACCCAGGCCAGCCATGCTGCCACATGGAGACAGGCACCGGCTTGAGCGCGCAAAGCGAGGGCGAGGCTATATTGACCCAGGCGCTACCGGCGCCGATCTACCTCGCTGAATGTCTGAGGTGTGAAGAACTCGCGCAGCAGCGACAGGAATGCCTTTTAGCCGCCCGATTGACGGTTCCGGTTCAAGCGAACGAACGTCCAGTTACATCGGTGTTGAACTCGTTGAGGACGATCCAAAGGCGCAGGTCGGCATTAGGTCTGCTCGCAATTCTCGCGGGACGGAACCTCGGCCGCGAACCTGGCCAGTTCCGGCTTAGTGGTTCTGGCCCATTGCACTCCTAGTTCTCTGCGTGGCTGAAGATGAGAGCGCCGTTGTCCTTGCGAACTTCAACGGACACGATTCCATCGTCACCCCTTCGGGTCTGGAACATGGAGATTGCATGGTCTTTCGCGGTCTTCTCGGTGTCGAAGGTCACCTTGTCGACGATGCCCTGTCTTCCATACCAGATAACGGTGTAGGCCATTGTTACTCCCATCCTTTCGGCGGAGCATATAGAATTCGGCGTGTCGCGCGACAGTCGCTTCGACGTCGGGTGTCGCCAAGATCAGATTTCAACTGAGACGCTAGCGAACACCGACGGCGACCGGCCTGTCCTTACGACGCTCAGTTTCGCCAGATTGGATCGCGCGTCCACAGACATGGACAGCGGATGACGCAAGCCGTCTCGATCTGGTCGTAGCTCATTGTCGCCCCGCGTCGTTCACCTCCGCGTAGGCTTCAACCGAATCCTCGAATTCGACGAGCAGCCTATCCGACGTTGTTTCGGTCGTCCCTGCTGGCCGCACGTCGGCCTGGCTCATCAGCCGCTGGTAGTCCTGGGTGTTGAGAAGCACCAGACGTTGCTTGTTGCGCTGAGTTATCGTTATCCGGGTGACGTAACGCCTCGGCGATTATGTCGCCGGATTTCCTCGCCAGATCACTGGTCGAATAGGAACCACCTGATCGGGCCAAGCTGCCCTCCTGTTTGTTGCTGTATTGCTGCTATTTACGTCATTCACAAGCTTACTGAATGAGCTAAAGCAGCGGCCGCTACCCGACGGAAAATCGGGGATTCTCGTATATGGCGGCCGTCGTCAGCTACAAGGCGTTGCGCTCGCGGACATGGAGATACGCGAGGTGTTTGCACCAATTTGAGGCGGCATCGGCAGGCGGCTGGGCTTTCGCAGGAAGAACTGGCCCACCGCGCGGAAGTCGATCGCACCTATATGAGTGCGTTGGAACCCAGCGTCTGCGGCGCGATGATCGACGTCGTCGACAAGCTGGCAAATGTTCTCGGAGTTTGAGGCCGCGGACCTCCTAACCGGGCCTCCATTGCGCGTCACAAAAATAGCAAGCAAATCGCCCTCATTTGTCTTTGTCGGCACCCATGACAGCAGTCGAATCGCGAGCCGGGGCGGAGCCCGGCGAGCGGCCGCCGGGTTTGAAAGACGGCCGCTCGCGCCGGCCCCGATGATCTGGCCGCGAGATTATATTATTGTATGGCGGTCTCGGTGACACGGCGGGCCTGATAGGGCCCGCGGCGAAACGTTCGCTGCGCGGCCTTTCGTTCCCTCATGCCGCCTTTTCCAACAAGGCCTTCGCCCTGCCTTCGAGCTCCAATCGGCTATCCTGATGCGCTTTGGTACGCGCATGCGCGGTCATGCCCTGGACAAAATCGAAGATGCTTTCGGGCGGGCGGCCTTCCTCCCGCAACACAGCCTCGATATCTTGCCCGTTTCGCTCTTGGAGAAACCGCGCTTGCGCAGGAAGCTTTCGCGGTCTTCGTCGCTACGGGCGACGATCTTCTCGCGCGCGGCCTTGATGCCGGCGATGAACGGCGCCGGACTTGAGTTCGCAAAGCTCGTCAAGGCGGGCGCTGCCTCATGAGCAAAACGAAGTGCTGCAAACTTCGAATGCCGGATACTGATTTCTTCAAAGCCTTCCACACCCCACAGATTGCGGTTCATGCAAACAGCGCGGAGATAGAAACTCGCAATGCCCAGCGTCTTCGAACCGACTTCCGAATTCCAGCAATAGAAGCCGCGGAAATACAAATCCGGGTCTCCATTCGGAAGGCGCCCGGCTTCGATCGGATGCGTGTCATCCACCAGAAACAGGAACACGTCTCGGTCGCTGGCGTAAAGCGTCGTGGTGTCCTTTGTGATGTTGACGAAAGGATTGTGGGTCAGCGTCGCCCAATTGAGAACGCCCGGCACCTTCCACATGGTGTCGCCGGTTCCGTTACCCGCTATCTTCATGACGGCGGTGACAAGCTCGTGGTCCCAAATGCGGCCATAGTCCGGGCCGGTGACGGCGCGAAGCTCAACGCGTCCATCCTCCGTCTCAAGGGTCTTCATCAATTCCGCCCGATGGCTCAAAAGGCTATGCTGCAAATTGATGCCTGCCCGCGGTGCGGGCAGCTGGCGCATATAGGTCGCCGGCGCGCTGACAAGACTGCAAAGCTGGCCAAAACTCCAATGCGTGGGTGCAATCGGTTGCTCTTGTCCGGGGATGATAAGCGAAAGCCGCTCTGCATTGTCGCGGGTCGCTTCGACGCGAACCGCGCGGCTCTCAACGGTGCGGGCGGTGGCGCGGTCGGCTCTCTTCTTCACGGCATCATAAAGCTCGGTAAGGCTCAGAAAACGCTCGTCATCGGGACGTGAAAACCATTCCGAGGAAACTCGTCCGATCCGCTCGCCGCGCGACACTTCGACACGGAAGCCGCTGGAAGCAGGCCGCTGCTGGCCGTTGCTCTCGCTGTTGAGATGGTGGTCATATCCATTGTGCTCACTCCTTTTCCGTCAATGCCGAAGGCATGTCACCCGGCATGCCTTCCGGGGCGCGTGAGCGCGCGGGAGTGATGGGGGCCAATGGCGGCGCGCGGAGCCGGGTTGCACGGTCGAGCGGAGCGGATGGAAATTGATGGCCGTTTTTGCTGCAGTGGGCCGCTTTGCGAGCCGGCGGTCCTGCTCTGCACAGGCGGCAATGGTGGGGAAGCGAGGGGAAGTCCCTCGCTGCCCAACGGATCGACAGGGTTATCGATCAGAACCATGAATGCGAAGCTTACTCTTTTATGTTGTGCAAGAGCTTTGGATTTTATAAAGAAATATACTATTGACTGTCCGCGGCATATGCAAATCAAAATCGCTAAACCGTCCGGTACAATAAGAGGAAAACTGTATGACCACTGCGCCCGAACAAATCAGCCAAGCGGATACCGTGTCGATAGCGGCCGACATTGTCGCCGCCTATGTGTCGAACAATCCGCTGCCTGTCGGCGAATTGCCGAAACTGATCGGCGATATCCATGCCGCTCTACAAGGGCTCGGCACGCCGGTGACGGGACCTGTGGTGAAGCAGGAACCGGCAGTATCGATCAGGAAGTCCGTGACGCCGGACTTCATCATCTGCCTGGAAGACGGAAAACAATTCAAATCGCTGAAACGCCATATCGGAGTCCACTACAATCTGACCCCTGACGAATACCGGCAGAAATGGAACCTGCCCTCCGACTATCCGATGGTGGCGCCGAATTACGCGGCCACGCGTTCGGCCCTTGCGAAGTCATCTGGCCTCGGGCGGAAAGCGGCTGCGCCCATTCCTGCCGCGGTGGAAAAACCAAAACGGACTGCTCGTGCGGCAGCAGCAACGACGACCCCGGCCGCCATCAAGTCACCAGTGAAGAAGACGCGCAAGGCACCAGCCAAAGCCTAGTGCGCTGCGGCTGGCGGACGTGCCAAGCTGTGGGACCTGACCATGGCAAAGCCCCGCCTTTTCGGCGGGGCTTCGTGTCTAGTCGGGTCACTCTGCGGTGCGGCGGGACCAGATGAGCGAGAATTCGCCCTCGGTGTCGGTCTCGACCAGACTCGCATAGATTGGAGCGGGGAAGCTGGGATCGTCGAGCTTGACGGAGTGGTAGTTGCGGCCCTCGCGCGAGGTCTTCTTCCATGCCGCCCCGAACTCGGTGGCGCCGGCGAAGATGCGGAAGTCGGGACCCCTTTTCCTTTTCGCCAACCGCTGGAGAGAACGTCACCGTCTTGACGTCGAGGTTGAGGGTCTTGACCGAGCCGGAGAAGCCTTTCGCGGTGCGCGAGAATGTGCCGATTGTAGCCATTGTGGTGGTTCCTTCTGTTTTTCTCGGGCCGCGCCCATCGCGGCCTCGATGGTGGTCGTGAGACCGGAGACGATCGGTCCGCACCCACCGGGTCCCCGTTGCGCTGCGCAATGGGGTGGTCCTTAGGGGCTGAAACGAAGTGGAAGGCGGCGGCGCGAGGCTTTCTTGGACCGCGAGGAATGGACGCTCAGCGGACAGGGGAAGAAAACGCAGCGCCGTCGTTGCGGGAAGACGATCGAGACTGAGTGCAGCGAAGACGGTCTTCGGTCAGACCCAATCCATCCGAGGACGTTGTGGGCGTAGCTTAGAATTGGCGGAAGGAACCGCCACCAGGCTGCTATCTGTCACAGCTGATGTCGCCCGTGCCGTGGCGCCTCTCCGTCCTGTCAAAGAACTGACCCAAACGCCAGGAGAGTGCGTCCGTCCTCCAACGGATGAAAAAGGAACGGCCGACTTCCTTCATCTTGGGCTGACCCGCCATCGAGTTTCGGGCGGCTCCGAAGACGACCGATTGAATGCTGAACGCAGCGCTTCCAAGCCGCCAACGCTCGTGAAGTCTCGGTGCCGGTGATCGCGGAAGGCGGCATTGCTGACCGGCGCGGCATCGCCGCCGCCTTCATGCTCGGCGCGTCTGCCGTGCAGATCGGCACCGCCTACCTGCGCTGTCCAGAATCTCTGGCCAGCGCAGTGCATAAAAGCGCGCTGGCACATGCGTGATGACGGGACGGCACTTACCAACGTGTTCACCGGGCGTCCGGCTCTCGGGCTGTCGTCAACCGCTTCACGCGTGAACTGGGACCGGCCGGCGGCCGAAGCAACGGGCTCAGGCGATTTCTCGCCGCTGCGGGCCGGGCAGTCGGCCGCACTCGGCAAACAGTTGCCGGCGAGAGAACTGACGCTGAAATGGGCCACGGACGCAACGCAACTGAAGCCCCATCGGCTATGACTGGGAACAGACATGATCCGGTGCAGCTGCCCTGCACGCCTTGGACGATATCAGGATCGCAAGAACGGCTAACATGAAAACGAACGCTGTCTCAAAGCGCTTCTGAACGGCCCCACTGAGTGGCCCAGGGCAAATGTAAGTTTGGTCTTGGTCCGGGCTCCACTGGGAGCCTGGCCGGCGGAGCGGGTCGGGCTGGCGCAGCCGGCCAGGCGGCGATCGCCCGCCTCAATTGGGATTGGGCCCGACAGACCGGCTGCGGAAGTAGGTCCCAATATACACCATCATTGTTGCCCGTGGGCCACGATCGTCAACAAATTGGACCAATCAAGGCCGCTCCTCAGTAGATTCCGTTGACCGCTTAGATGCGACGTATCTATTCGACAGATTGCATTTGGGGGTGATCGCTATGAAACGACTTCTTCTCGCATCCGCGTTGTCCGCGTTGACGCTTACGCCTGTCTTGGCCGCTGACGTGGTTGCACCTATCGCGTCCGTGTATGACTGGAGCGGGTTCTATGTCGGCTTGCAGGCTGGATATGGGTGGAGCCGCGTCGACCAGCCGTACGCAATTGTCGGCGGGCCGTTTGACTTCACGCAAGATGATGCTGACGGAAATGGATGGCTTGGCGGCGCGCACGTTGGTTACAATAAGCAATTCGACGCTTGGGTACTTGGCCTTGAAGGAGACTTCGAAGCTTCTAATATCGATGGCGATGATGGCGGCTCCGGCGGTCACATTAACGGCTTTGAGTTCAAGTGGCTGGGGTCGGTACGCGGGCGAGTTGGCTACGCATTAGACCGCGTTCTCCTGTACGGCACGGGCGGTTATGCCATTATGCGAGGCTCAGCATACGCGGTTGAAGGCTTCGGCGGAGCAACGGCAGAAAGCAACTCTGCCACATTCCATGGTTGGGCCATTGGAACGGGTGCCGAGTACGCTTTTACGGATAACCTCACTGCGCGTATCGAGTATCGGTACACAGATTTTGGTTCGAAACGAATTTCGTTCCCGGTCAACGGTTATGATGAAAAGATCGACCCATCATTCCAGGCTGTTCGACTAGGTGTCAGCTACAAGTTCTGACCGACCATACAAAGCGGGGCGCTCGCCCCGCAGCCTTTTATGGCTTCACGCGCTCGCCGGACCTCGCGGTCCAGATGGCCGCATCGAGTTCGCCGGCAAGTTTCATGGTTGCCGCGTTTGTCTCTCACGCCGCAGATAGCATTCGTATTGCAGCTTCTCCGCTTAGGTGAGCAAGTCGGGATTGATCGTCGTAGCGCCAATCGCAGTTCGGATTATCCGCATCGACTTCGAACGGCGTCGAGGAAAGCTCTGTTCGCGGCGATAGAAGCATTGTCGCAAAGGTTGAATCCGCCCGTCCGTAGCCGAACCGCCGTCCATAATCTTTGATGTTACGGCGCATCCCTATGGTCTGGTTGGGGAGCATGCGGGCTAGAATCCCGAGCGGCCTTGCCATTTGAATTGGTCAGGTGGGGCGTTGAAGCTTCACCCCATGTTTCAATCAGCATGCGCATGAACCTCTCGGCGGGCGGGAGAGCGATGCGCCGCGTCGGCGCACGACTCCGATCGTGCGCGAGATTTCGGGACTCGCGGATGGGCCTTGTGACCAGGAACGGATGGTCGCCCTGCGGGGTTGCCATGCGCGGCAAGACCGATATCCCGAGACCGGCTTCGACCAGACCGAGTGACGTCGAGAGGTGCGTCACTTCGTAGGACCAGCGCAGCGCGAGGTTCGACTTCGTCAGCGCGGCATCCAAGAGGCCAGCAACATAGATCTGGTTTGCGAGTTCGCCGGTGAACACCTTCCAGGCATCACGCCCATGCGGCCCGACGCGTCGTTTCTGGTGTGGTTGGACGCGTGCGCGCTCGACCGCAGAGTGGGTGGAATTCAGAAGTTCTTTGTCGAGCAGGCCGGGGTTAATCTCTACGACGGCCGCGTCTATGGGCCTGGCGGCGAAGGCTTCATCCGTCTGAATGTCGGCTGCCCGCGTCCTCTGTTGCGCCAAGGGCTGGAGCGCATGTCCAGCGCGCTGGCATCCCTGTGATTGAGCGGGACCAAGCTTTTTGCGCCGAGTTGATCTGGAAGAAATCGATGAGGTCTTGCATCCCTTCAACTCTGTCAATTGCGTGGCAACTTGTGAATTTCCAGCCTGACAGGCCCGCCCCTGTCACAACTCGTGCAAAAGAGCGCGCGCTCGACAGTACTGAACAGCGCCCCTTTTCCATAGCGTTCGATGAGTCCGGCAGGCTTCACCGTTCCATGGTGCGAACAGGACCTGCACCAAGCCCGCAATACATGCCACTCGCGAAGATCGCCGAGCGCCACATCGAGGCCGGCGTGAACGCTGCCGTCGATGATCGCCTGCGGTGGGACCTTGACCTCGCCGGGTGTTAGGTTTTTCTCCATCACATGCCGACTGTTGTAGTGAATCAGCAACATCCCTGGGCGGCGCCGGATGGCGGCTTGCCAGGCTGCCTGACTCACCGTTGAATCGGGAGAACGCGAAATGGTTTCCGACAAAGCCTGCTCCTCGCGATCCCAGACCTCGATCCGAAAATTGTCTTCCGCTGTTTTCGCCAAGCGCGATTGACGCCGAGCCATGGTCCTTTGCTGCTCAAGATGGCACTGAAATAGGGAACATATTCCTCTCTCGTCAAGGGCACGCTTGACTCTTTGTTCTCATTTTGTTCACATTGACAGGATAACGCCATAGGAGGCGAACTATGGAACTTCGCTTGAACATTGAGGACGCAACACCCGAAGAGCTCGCACGCGGCATCGCGGCAGCCGAAGCGGTGTTTTCACGCACCGGCATCACCGCTTTGCAAGGCGCGGAAGGGCTGTTTGCGTTGGAAGGGTGGGATATCAAAGGCTTTCCAGAAGACGACAAGCCTGCCGAGGACGAGGACCGCGCCGCGGCCGCTTGGATGGAGGCCGACAAGGCTGCGGCGGCTGCGTGTTGTGCGGGCTGGCCGGAGGACAAAGTTCCGCACCATCCGGTCATGGAACTGGTCAACGTTCCCCGCACGAAGCTGCAAGCTGAGGCGATTCCAGACACCTGGCCGGAGCGGAAGCAACTCTATCCTGATGTCATCAAGCGGCTGGAGATGATGACTGGCCCGGACCGCCAGATTGATTTCGATGTTGCCTTCGTTCTCGGTTGGGTTCCCGAGCGGCCGACGCTGGATCGGGTTGAGCCGCTTTCGGAAGATGGAGACCGCATCCCCTTCTTCACCAGCGATCTTGCCCAGGTCGAAGTGATGGCTCGCAAGGCGCTGAAGAACTGGACAATCGAGATCGACCGCGATCCCTGCGATGCCCACGTTTTCGACCCGAGAGCCAGCGATGACGATGATGAATTGCGCATGGCGGCATGGCGCGATTTCGACGGCTCCTTGCATATGGAGAAGCCACCTGCAAATCCTGCAATCGCGTTGACGCTGGCAATGATGCGCGGCCAGTCCTTGCATTTCGAATAGTGGTCAAACGCAGCCGGGGCTCACCAACGCCATCGGTCATCGACCGCGATTGGCCACACCAGGTTGCGCTGCCGGATGACCTCTGCACCGACCGCAACTTCACCATGATCGCGAAGTTCTGCCAGGAACGAGGGCTCAAGCACGAGACGCGGCATGTGCAGGCGATTTGGCCGAACGGCAAATATGAAATCTATCGGCTCTATTGCTTTAGCGATGCCGCATCTGCAGAGGTGTTCCTTGATCACTTCGAGGGGCTGATGTTCGATCCGAGGCGGCATCGGGAAAATGGAAAGGTGCGAGGCATCTGGCGCCGCACGGGCGAATACGCGCCGGTTCTCGATCTCGGGCCGCTCAGCGTACCAGAGATCTTGCGCAGCTAAGTCACGCGTTTTCGGGGCGAACTGTCTCGACCGAGAGCGATCCGGCCGGGAGCGGACGCAGCAACTCAGCCTCGGGCTTTGTCAGATCGATCCAGGCCGCCCAATCCTGGGACGAAGAACGACCACCTGCCGATTGTGATATGGGGCGACATCCGGCCCAGGATCGGTCGTCCCCATCGTGAACGTGGACGGCTTGTTGCCGACAGCCTACTCGTCCTTCACCTACAAGGGCCGTGATGCTCTGCCGCCGCCGGCCATCCTCAATCCGAGCGCAAGGACCGGCTCGTGATCTCTACCTCAATCGCGGGCGCCCTCCCGCGCAGCGGGTCGTCTAATCGCTCGACCGTCAAGGGGGTGAGTGCAAGGCCGTCGTCCTTTCTGTCGGTTCTCGTTCGTCCGAATGCCGGGTACAGGGTCGTCTACGCGGTCGACGCGATGATCGCCGCAGGATGAGTTTCGCAGGTGAGATCTTCCTATGTTCGTTACGCAATCTGCTAAACGAGGCAGTTGCTTCCCGCTTCGCGGAATGATCTCAGCCACGTCCCGGCAGGGACGACTCGGTGCGTCCCGTAAGAACGCTATCGGTGGAATGGCGTGAAGAATGGTCGTAGCTAAACGTCTGCAGGATCAGACAGCGGCGGGTTTTCCTCCGTGCGGATCGAACAACTCGCCCGTCCGGAGCATCGCATGCATGATGACTGCCAGCTTGCGCGCCAGGGCCACGGCCGCTCGCTTGAAGCCGAGCCGATCTTTCAGCTCCAACGCCCAGGTTCGCAGGATGCTGGTATCCGTCGACCGGTTCAGGATGACCGCGGCCGCCTCATATAGCAGTCCGCGCAACTGACTGTCGCCACGGCGCGAGATATGACCATCATTATCGACCTCGCCGGACTGGTAGCGCCTCGGGGTCAGGCCCACCCATGCGCCCACGGCGCGCGAGTTCCTGAAGTTGGCCGGATCCTCCACCGCTGCGGCAAAGGCGGTGGCTGTGACGGTGCCTACACCGGGCACTGACATGAGCAGACGGCAATGCTGGTCGTTACGCGCCATCGCTGCCAGCTGCTTGCTCAGCTCTGCGATTTGGTATCGGATACCACTCCATGCCTGCAGCATTGGCACAACAATGCGCGCCAGCTTTTCTTCACCCCGCAGAAGGTCGCGAACGTTGCTCGAATACGCTTCCGGCGCCCTTGGGCACGACAAGGCCGAACGTCTTCATCAATCCACGGATTTGATTGGATATCTGCAAACGCATCTTAAGAAGTTGGCGCCGCGCGGTGATCAGCGTGCGGATCAGCATGCTGTCGAAACCTTTGACGCGGACCTCTCGGTAGAAGCCGACCTCGGCCAGATGTGCCAGGCCATCGGCATCGTTCGCATCGGTCTTGTTCGCGGCCATGTCGAGCGCGGCTTTGGCATGCCGCGCGTCGATGCAGATCACCGGCAGGCCCTCTGCCGTCAACGCATGGTAGAACCACACCGACAGCGGCCCCGTTTCGAACACAACCCGCCGGACATGCGGTGCGCGCTTGCGGATCACCGCCGCAAGCAGTTGCGGATCGGATGCGCACTTGCCCCGCCAAATCCTCTTACCGTTCTGCCGGATCGATATTGCCGTCTCTTTCATGGATACGTCGAGGCCGATATAGTGTTCCATGGCTGTCCTCCGTTCGGTGGCTGGGCCCGGTGTCGATCGAGAGCCCGTTCTTCATCCTATCGGAGGACAGCCAGCCGGCCAGATGTTCGAACATCGCCGCCACATCTCAGGTGGCCACCGCTTCCGCGATTACTTCATGTTCGTTCCTCGGCCCCAAATCCAAAGACTAGTTTGAGTGTTTTCCCAGTGCGCCCGCATCCCAATCAGCTAAGATACCGTTGCCGCCGCAGAAAAACGGCCTGCCTATTGGTGCGACAATCGGATGACAGTTGTTCGCCTTCGCATAGGAATGTCACCATGAAGCGCAAGATGGCTGCTCTCATGGTCAGCGATATCGTCGGCTACTCCGCGATGATGGAGCGGGCTGAGGAGCAGACGGCCGAACGTTTGGCTAGCTGCCAGGCACTGATTTCGGAGAAGGTCGGCCTGCTTGACGGCCGCGTTTTTAAGACAGCGGGTGACGCCGCGCTGGCTGAGTTCCCGAGCGTCGTCAACGCGGTGCGCGGCGCAGTCGAGATACGCAGCGCGCTTGCTGGTGCTCAGGACCGTCGGAAGAGCCACTGAGGACGCGATTTGGCTTACATATCGCAGATGTCGTGGTGCAAGGGGACGATCTGGTCGGAGACGGCATCAACCTGGCATCTCGTATCCAGGCAGCCGCCGAACCAGATTCTATCTACGTGAGCAGTGCGCTCTTCGATCATGTCCGACGCAACTCTGCCTTCATATTCGACGACATGGGCGATAGAGTCTTCAAGAACATCACAGATCCCGTGCACCTGTACCGGGTCCGCGGGGAAATAGGCGTGCACCGGCTGCAGACAGCCCCGGCGCAGTTGCTCAGCACGAACGAAACGGCGCCGCTGTAGCCATCATGCCGCGTCGGAGCAACAGTGCGAACCGTCGGCGGCTGCGCAGTCGCAAGGTCGTACTCCTTGCGATTGAAAAACATACGAGCATGAGCCACGCAGTCCACGCCAATATCCTTGTTCGCGATCGCCCGGCGGCCGATTTCGGACTCCATGAGCTGATGGATGTCGTAATAGTGGCACGAGATCCGTTGTCCGCCACCACGCAGTTCACCGCGACGCTCAAACCAGCGCGGCAAGCCGTGAAGGATCACGACCTTGTCCCAAAAGGTCCGGTCCGGATCGACCGTAGTGACGTCTGCTAGACTTAGATCGAGACCTGGCGCGTCCTCATCGACATAGGATCCGATCTGCGGCGTGTTCGGATCGAGCGCTGACTTAGCGCCTGACTCAATCGTCACCGCCGGACGGACATACCGATCGCAGGAGCGAGGTGCTTGAAAGCTCTCGCGTGCCTTGATCAGCGTGCCCAGCGCTGCGAGGAGCATGGTCGCGGCCGCTCGAAGCCGGTCGCGGCTAACGAGTCCGGCCGAGTCAGTCTGAGACAATTTCGTAGTGAAGAAGCTGGGCGTCGCCGAGGGTCGACCTCAATCCAGGCGAGATGACGCCGGAGCCGAAGAGGAGAATATCTTCGCGGCGTACGAATACTTCATGGCCGGGTCCCATCGACACAAACGTGCCCGACGAGCTTCGCTCGACAAGCCGGGCCCTGCCATTCGAAATGGTGAAGGTCGCGTGATGCCTTGAAACCCAGGGCCGCTGGACGACAATATTGCGTTCCGGAGATCGGCCGATGGTCACGAATTCGTTGTTTCGACAGGATCGCAATTGATCTCCGTAGCGGATGACCAGATTGATCTGCCGCGGCGAGGCGGAGAGCTTATCGGTAATGGTGCCCCAGTTGGTGATCTGCGTACCGAGCGCCCCATCGTCGCTCCACAGCGTATAGACATCGAAGAGTTCTTGCTTCCCTTTCAAGGCCATTTTGTCGAGGAGCCGTAGTGCTTTGCGGCTTTTTGCGGAGAGGGCTTCGCAGAAGCTCTGGCTGATCAGCACCTCCCCGGGGTTGGCCGTGGTGGACAACCTTGAGGTGACATTGACAACGTCACCGAATACCTCGCCCCGCGTGCGAATGACCGCGCCGAAATGCAATCCGATACGGGCGCTCAACGGCCCTTTCGTAAGTTGGCGGCTGATTTGGCAGACGGCTCTCAGCGCCGCCTCCGGGTTCTCGAACACGCTGAATACGTCATCGCCTTTCGAGTGGATGAAATCTCCGCCGTGCCGTGCGACGATCTCGCGCATCGCGTCCAGGCAATCAGAGACCTGCTGCAGAGCGGCATCGTCGCCGATGCGCTCATAGAGGGACGTGCTGCCCACGACATCAGCTAAGAGGACTGCGGCTAGAAGTCTTTCCTGATCCATCGATCTCGTATCCGCGCCGCGAACACAGCCTATATAGCACACCAAAGTTGCCTTTAACTTATCTAATTCCGCGCCCGGGAGCCGGGCGGTGCTTCAATTGGTTGATTATGGGCAAGCCGTTGAACGGGGCCATGCTGCTGGGTGACGAGTCGATTCCGAAACCGGTGAAGCTTCGACGGCACCCCGCGCCGGCGTGCGGGTGTTCCTTGCGTCATGCGGCAAGTGAGGCACGCCACGGCGACGAGCGAATTCCGGGTGCTACCGTTCGGACCGTTCAGCCGTGTTTGACGGTCCTTTTTTGGTCCCCAGTGGGTCGCGGCTTGTTGCGGCGGCTGGCCCGAGCGGACGTACTCTGAAGCGCGTGTGTTGCGTCCGATATTGAGACAAGCGGGCTGTTTACCAGCCTGTCCCTTCATTCGCTGACGGGATTTACTCACGATCGTCACGAATATTCAGCGTGTAACGTGTGTGTCGGAGTTCACCAGTTCTGGTCAGCGCACCTTTGGCAACCAGATCCTGCAGATCCCTCGTCGCCGTAGCGCGCGACGCCTGGGTGGTGGCGATGTAATTCTCGGCGCTGAGACCACCCTTGAAACCGTCGATACCTTCGCCGAACATTCGAGCGATGACTTTTTCCTGGCGCTCGTTGAACTGATCCCGATGGCGCTCGTGGAATTTGGCCTTGGCGACGGAGAATTCGACACGAGCAAGCGTCACGCGCTGCGCTTCGAGGATCGTGTCGGCGAAATATAGCAGCCAGTCGGTAATTGCGTTGCTCTTGTTGCTGGCTTCCAGCCGGTCGTAATAAGCTTTGCGATGACGTTCGATCGTATAGGCCAACGCGATGAGGCTTGGCTCGCCCAGATTTTGCGCCAGCGCCTTTTCGCAAAGCGCGCGTCCTATGCGGCCGTTGCCGTCTTCGAACGGATGGATGCTCTCAAAATAGAGGTGTGCGATACCGGCGCGCGTCAGCGCGGGGATCGGAGTCTTGCCCTTGGGGGCAGTATCGTTGAACCAGATGGCAAAGGCGTTCATTTCGGCTTTCACGCGCGACGAGGGTGGCGCCTCGAAATGCACTTTGGGCTTGTCCAGCCGACTGGAGACGATCTGCATCGCATCGGCATGCTGGCGATAATTGCCGATAGTTTTGATACGCCGTTCACCCGACATCACCATCTTGTGCCAAGCGTAGAGGGTGCGATGCGAAAGCGGCTCCGCAAAATGCAAATACACGTCGGCCATCATTTCTGAGACGCCTCGCTCGGCTGGAGGAATGCGTCTGTTTTCACCTCCAAGCCCAAGTTGCTGCCGTAAGGACGATTGCAGGCTCTCGCGGTTGAGGTATTCCCCTTCGATGGCGGATGTCTTCAACGCCTCTTCGCTGATAAGCTCGACGCGGATCTGATCGCGATCCTCGGACCCGACGTGACGAAAGACGCCGAGGAACTCGCCCGATCGCAATAGGAACTCGCTTTCCAGCGGGTCCAATGCCATCTTGTCGTAGGTAAAATGCGGCCAGTCGGCCTGCTCCCAATTCCATGCCATGAGCTATAGAACGCCTTACTATAACTCATGATAGCGAAAAAGGTGAGCTATAGCAATCTTATCTATGCCTCAGCCGGCATGATCAAACTGCACTGAGGCCTCGATAAATCGCTATGAAGGCAGCACGGAAATGGATGGGTCAGCCCGGACGGGCGCCACACGGACGGTCGGATCGGGCCTAGTTTCCATCCGGCTTTTCGTTGCAGGCAGCCGAAAGAGTCGACCCCTGCAACACGGGTGCTTTGGTGGTTGGGCTGGTGGTTCAACCATCCACTTCTTCACCGGCTGCCGCCGGATCCTGAATTCGCCCCAGCAGTGCTTCAATGTCCACGCAATGGCGCCTAGTCAATTCAGCGACGAAAAGCGCCATAGCCGGTTCCCTTCATCCGGCCGCAGTGCAGGCGCCAAAGGCAAGCGGATCTCAACTCCCAACCCAACCCTCAGGGTCGAAGATCACGACGATACCGGCACCAAAGTGGAAGTCGGCAGCGCCGCATTGTCTGCGTTCATGGGGACTTTCGTTTTGGCAAGATCGGCGTTGATAACTGCCTGTCGCGAGGCCGCGTTATGACGCGTTGTTTGCTCTCTGGCGGCGACGTTGGGCGGAGAGGAAGTCCGCAACGACGAGGCGGCCCTCGCGGGATATAAACAAAGTGGCCTCGTACCCGATGGTGACCTTGGCCTCAAATCCCAGCTTGGCTAGAGTTCGTAGCATGCTGAACGCCATTCACCACGTCGCGCTCATCTGCACAGACTACGACCGGTCGCGACGGTTCTATGTCGAACTCCTCGGCCTTGATCTGATCCGGGAGGTCTATCGGGCGGAGCGGCAGTCATGGAAGGCCGACCTGCGGATCGGGTCCGCCCAGTTGGAATTGTTCTCCTTCCCCGCCCCGGTGATGCGGCCGTCCTATCCGGAGGCGACAGGCCTGCGACATCTGGCATTCACCGTGGTCAATCTCGAACCCGTAATTGCGCGCCTGGAAGCCGCCGGCGTTGCCGTTGAGTCAATCCGGACCGACCCGTACACGGATCAGCGATTCACCTTTTTCAGCGACCCAGATGGATTGCCGCTGGAACTCTACGAGGCCCAATAGGAACCGTTAGCCCCTTTCGCGACTACCGCCTTTTGAGAACGGCAGGTTTCAGGAAAGACACTTGGCTCCTCAACGATCATCGGCCAATCTGGGCCAAGCTCGATCGGGTCCAGCCAAGCACCGCATGGTGCGTCAGTTCTATCCGCAGCCCAGTGGGGAACGCTCACCACTTGACCCGCAACCCCAGTGAGCCGGTCAGCGCATGACTATCACCAAAGTCTTCCAGTGCCGTCCGGGCGATGGCTTCGCCGAATACCGAAAACCTGTCGTCGGCCCAGTCGATCGTGCCGCCGATACCGAGGCCGCCCCACAGTTGCTGGTTGCGGTTCGAAAGGCTGCTGCCGGCGAGGTCGACCGAGGAGCCATCCTCGAAGTCGTAATAAAGGTTGGCTATGCTGTAGAGGTTCGTGTGGCCGGCGCGGCCCGAGCGGTCCTGCCATTGCGTCTGGTGTTCGAGCGAGAGGCCGAGGCGGCCGAGCAGGCTGTCGTTGCTGCCGGGGGCGACCCTCGCGCCGAAGGCGTCGGTAAAGGCGTCGAGGTCGACCGACGACCAGGCAAGCTGCGCCTGCGGCGTCAGCGACCAATTGGGATCGAGCATGATACGCTTGCCCGCTTCGACGCCGAGCGCGTAGCCGACGCCATTGTTGCCGTCGACGAGCCGCTGTCCCGCGGTCGCCGAGTCGAGATTGCTGTCGTACCAGATTACCTGCGCCTGGCCGTCGAGGTAAAAGCCCTCGGCGCCGTACCAGGTCAGCGAGCCGGAAACGCCGGTGCCGGTGCTATCGATCGACCCGCTGCCGAAGACCGAGGATACGTCGGCGGACACGGTGCCGTACTGGAAGGCGACGCCGCCGATGAGCTGACCGGCCGCGCTGTCGGACAAAAGCATGTCGGCGCCGGTCTGCAGCCTCCAGGTCGAGGTGTCATAACTCGTTCCCGTGGTGGAGCTTTCCGGATCGTAGGACCCGCTGGTGCCTTCGATCCTGCCCCACAGCCCGATACCGGCCTCGGCCTTCACCTCGTCGGAAATCCCGTCGGCACCTTGCGCTTCGACGGTCCACGAGCGGTTGCCGAGCCGCTGCTGGAGGGTGCCCAGCTGGTTGAAGGTCTGCAACACACCCGCATAGGCCTCATAAAGAGGCGCGCCGGCCTGATAGAGCGGAGTTCCGGGTCCGCCGCCATCGATCAGGGCGGAACGCAGATACCAGTCGCCGTCGCCGGGCGTGCTGGTGCCGCCCTGGTAGAGCCTGTAGGCGTAGGCACCGCCGACCACCGCCTGATTCCCTTCGAAGGTGTAGTTGCCCTTCAGTGAGAAGCTGCCGTTGGAGATGCCACCGACGTCGACGATCTTGATGCCTTCGACCGTTTGGTCTCCTGAACCGCCGAAATTGACGACCTGAAGGGTGCCCGTCCCCGATGTGTTGCCGGCGATCACCAGCATGTCGGTCGGCGACCCGTCACCGCCGAGCGCGGTGTTGAGAACGACGTTACCGCCGTTGCCGACATAGTCGCCGCTGACGGTAAGTGTGTGGCCGGGGCCGCCGCTGGCTATAAGAACCGTGCCGGCGTTGCTCAGCCCGGCAAGCGTCTGCGAAGTGCCGGCGAGATCGAGCGTGGCGCCTGAGGCGACCGAGAATTGCGAGGAGGAACTGAACGCGTTCGCTGCGCCAGCGGCAAGCGTGCCGCCGGTGACCGAAGTGGCGCCCGTAAAGGCGGAATTATCCGAGGCGAGCACCAGCGTGCCCTGGCCGCCCTTGATGAACGTGCCGGCGCCTGAGAGCACGCCGGCATAACTGGCGTTGACGACCTGGTCGAATGTGAAAGAGGTGCCGGCGCCGATCGCGACATCGCCGCCGAAGCGCTCGGCCGCCGAGACGAGGCCGCCCTGATCGATGGTCCAATCGAGCAGCGAGGTGCCTGCAAGCGTCAGCGTGCCGGCGCCGTCCTTCACCATCGCGCCGGTGCCGGAGATATTGCCGGCAAAGCTGGCGTCCGCCGCCTGGTCGAATACGACGATGCCGGAATTGCCGATG
The DNA here is from genome assembly GCF_040320945.1 of Mesorhizobium sp. M0587. NCBI lineage: Bacteria > Pseudomonadati > Pseudomonadota > Alphaproteobacteria > Hyphomicrobiales > Phyllobacteriaceae > Mesorhizobium > Mesorhizobium sp. M0587. The sequence goes on along the minus strand of NZ_JAMYQP010000030.1, from coordinate 7,507 downwards.
TCACCGCGGATCGAAGCCGCATTGCCGAGCAGCGTGCCGGCACTTACCAGCGTGTTGCCGCCATAGCTGTTCGTTCCGGCCAGCGTCAGCGTGCCCTGGCCGGTCTTGGCAAGGCTGCCGGCGCCCGAGATCACGCCGGCAAGGGTGAGATCGGCCACGGTGTCGAAGGTGCCGCCGGCTGCGGAAACGATGATATTCCGCGCCGAGGAGAAGGCGGCGGTATTGCGCAGCGTCCCGCCGGAAAGAGTGAGGCCGCCGCCGGCAGCTCCAAGGTTGTTGTCGGCTGAAACAGAGAGCACTCCACCCGCAACCATTGTGCCGCCCGTGTAGGTGTTGGCGCCCGAAAGCACCAACGTGCCGGCATCGGTCTTGGTCAGGCTGCTTGCTCCGGCCAGCACCGAAGCGATGGTGGCGGTGTAGCCGTTTCCGGCCGGGGTACCGTCGCCGACGCGGATGATGCTCTCGCCGCCGGCGCCGGCCAGTGTTACGGGGTCACCTTCGATGCGGTAGCCATCGGCGGCAAACTGCATTCCGGTGACTTCCAGCGCGCCGGCGCTATCGTTGGCGACGACGGTGCCGCCGAGCGTCTGGAAGATGGCAAAACCGGGCTGCGGCTTCATGGCGCCGTTGACCAGGCCGGTGCTCATGGTCCAGGTCGGGCTCGTCGCCGTCCAGGTGCCGTTGCCGCCGTCGACCAGATCGTTGTTGGGACTGCCGGCCGCGTCACCATCCCAGAACAGCAGGTCGTTGCCGACGCTGCTGACCAGATTGACCTGGTTGGCGACCGAGGTCTGGACCGTCAGGTCGGCCGTCGTAACGCCGGCCGGCAGAGTGCCCAGTTCGAGACCGTTGTCGGCAAGCGCACCGCCATAATTGATCAGCCGGTAGACGCCGGGGCCGAAGCCGCCGACGTCGGTTATGTTGACGCTGCCGTCCAGCGTCAGGTTTCCGGTCACCTCGATCAGGTCGTTGACGCCACCGCCGACAATGCCGGCCTGGCCCAGCTGATAGTCGAGGATCGAGCCGGAACTCAGGCTGAGCGACCCGACCGCCAGTGTGCCGGGACTCGAACCCGGCGCCAGCACGCCGCCATCGGTGATGATGACCGCGCCGCCGATCGTGCCGGAGCCGCCCAGCGTACCGCCGCTGTTGACCGTCGTCTGCGTGTTGCCGAGCGAGCCCTCGACCGCGAGCTTGCCGCTATCGACCGTGGTGGCGCCGCTATAAGTGTTTGTGCCGGTGAGGCTCAGCTTGCCAAGACCTTGCTTGGTAAGGGAGCCGCTGCCGTCGATGGGGGCGGCAAAGATGGCGTCGGTCGGCTGGTCGAAGACGAGCGCGGCGTCGTTGAGGATTCCGCTGGTGCCGAGGCTCGATCCCTGACCGATCAACGTGCCGCCGGTGATCACAGTGCCGCCGCTGTAGCTGTTCAGACCGGTCAGTGTCGTGCTGCCCGAGCCTTGCTGAACCACCGCGCCGGTGCCTGAGATCGCACCATCGACGATCAATGCATTTGAGCGGTTGAATGTCAGTGTGCTGTCGTCGAGGACATTGCCGACAATGCTGCCGGAGGTGCCGCCATCGCCGAGTTGGAACGTGCCGGCGGTGATCGTGGAGCCGCCAGTGTAGGTATTGGCGCCTGTCAAAACCAGCGTGCCGTCGCCGGCTTTCGTGAGACCGCCTGCGCCGGCGATGACATTGCTAAGCGTGAGGGTCGTGCTGGCATCGGTCAGGGACGTTCCGCTGCCGGTCAGTACGATGGTCCGGGCGCTGGTGATGTCGGCGGTGGTTTCCAGCGTGCCACCATTGAAGGTCAAGCCGCCCAAGAGCGCGCCCAGATTGTTGTCGCTCGATATCTGCAGGATTCCGCCGGACAATGTCCAAGGCGTGACGGCAGTCGTCGTCCCCGTCAGCGTCCAGGTGCTGTTGCCCGTTTTCTCGTAGAACCCGAACCCGTCATATTTGGCGCCAGCGCCGATCTGCGACACATCGAAACTGGCGTTGGTACCGCCGCTCAGCTTGAACGTATCGGCATTGCTGAAAGCAACCACATTGCCCGTGATGGTGGAGCCGGCCTGAATCTCCAGCGAGTTCACGCCGCCCGTGAATTCGATGGCTTTGCCGGCTACCGGCGTTCCACCACCCGCGCCGACGGCGCCACCTGTGATCGTGCCCGCATTAATGACGGCGATGTTGGCGCCCTTGATGCCCGCGCCGCCATCGCCTGCCGTTCCGGTCGCGCCGGCCTGACCGCCAATGCCGCCAATGATCGTCGCCCCGGTCCCGTTGATGACGGTTCCGCCCGAAAGCAGCAGAACACCGGCTCCGCCGTCGCCAGCGTTGGCCTGGAGGACGACTCTTCCGCCAGCTCCCCCAAGAAGGTTTCCGCTGTTCTCTATCGTTCCGCCACCGGTCAGGACGACAGCAGCTGCGCCGCCGCCACCACCTGCTTGTGAACCAGCTGTGACGGTACTAGTGCCGCCGGTAACGCTGCCGCCCGCCTCCACAAACACGTTTGCGGACGAGAATATACCAACGCCGCCACCGCCGCTGCCGCTATTGCTACCGATTCCGGTTCGGCCACCAATGCCACCTGTCACCGATCCTGTTCCGGTGACGGTAACGTCGGCCGTGGCACTGACGCCGACACCGCCACCGCCACCGCCGCCGCTCCTGACGACACCGTTCGTAGAAGTTGAGCCTAAAGCGCCGGCCCCTCCGCTGATGCTCGTTGCAATGGTTCCGTCTGTGGAGATGACCAGGCCCGTAGCACCGGTCGCACCGGCAATGCCATTTGGGTTGTTAGCTGTCCCACTTAGCGATCCCGACCCGCCGGCCGCACCGTTGCCCGTCGTGAGGTCAACGCCGCCACCGCCGCCACCGGCGCTAGCGCCAGGGGCGGCATTCTGACCCGTGGCGCCCGCTAGCGAACCGTCCACACCCCCCTGTCCGGCGCCTACGCCGACGCCATTGCCGCCATCGGCCCAAGCGGGCGCGGCGCTCAGTGCGACGGTGACAGCAAGGATCGCAAGGGAAGAAGCGCTGGAGCGAAGCGACACGGCTTGCTGCAAGCGCGCGAGATGCAAAACCCAAATCCCATCGCGCGCCAGAATCCGCTCCGCCATGCCTATGCTCCCTGATTCCCAAGTGCGCCGAACGCAGCATGAAAGTTATTCGCCCACAAGACGTTATAGTCTTGAAAGCTACCAAGAAGCTAATAATGGCCAGTAAAATCTGGTCTGCGACGTTTGCGTGATAAGAAATATATTTATATTAGCTTTGGCTCATAATGAGGACCCTTACGCATCGCGAGAACAATCTCGCCGCATGGATTTGCGCGGAATTTTCGGAGCTCCTGGCCCTCGGCCGATCCCATCGAGTGAACTCGAAGGCTTCGCGGCACGCGAAAAGCAGACACGCGCCGCCTGATTCCAAATGAACGCTGTATGTCTCGGCAACAGCTCCGCTGCATTGGTAATAAAAAATTAGACGCCGTGTCGGCAATGCGGGCGGTCAAAACGTCTTCAAGCAGACGCCAATCGGTGGACTGCCATCTCAACAACGATAGGAATGATGTATGACCAAGAAGATTTTTGTCGGCCTGCCGGTGGCCGACGTGAAGGCATCCACGGCTTCTATGAGTCTCTCGGGTTCAAGAACAATCCCAGGTTCACCAGTGAGACGGCTGCGGGGATGATGTGGAGCGATGAAATCAACTTCATGCTGCTCAGCCGGGAGAAATGGCAGACCATGACCACCCGCCTCATCCCGCCCTCAACGTCCAGCGAGGTAATGCTGGCGCTGTCCCTGGACAGCCGTGACGCCGTCGATGCGATGGCTGCAGCTGCTGCTGCAAACGGCGGAACCGCCGACATCAATCCAATCGAGGATCACGGGTTCATGTACACCCGAGACCTCGCTGATCCCGATGGTCATGCCGTGGGCGCGATGTGGATGGGCGTTCCTGCAATGCCTTCGGGCAACAAGGCGGACTGACATACTTTAACCGATCAGCCTCGCTCGGCTGCATTGAGCGGGGCTGATCGGCACGGATTAAGGACGGGCCCTCATCCTCGAAGAATCTTGAAGGCACGATACGAACTTTGACATCAGGGCCAGGCTGGCCGCTCCGGGTAAGCGTAAGGTCAAGTCCAGACACAAGCCGATCTCCGGTCCCCATACAGGATCGGCAACCTCACAGATCGCGAACACTCCCGAAAGATGGTCCCGAGACACCGCTTACATTCAAGTCCGGCACTGCGCCGGCGCTGCGAGGCCGGCCTTAACAAGGGCGAAGTCTCGCACAAGCTCAAGCGCGCGGTCTTCTTCCGGCGAAATCCGAAATCGTCCACTCGAAAGCCAGGCATTCCGAGCGTCGGGCCTCAATTTCATCGTCAGCCCGATTGTACATTGGAACACGGTCTATCTCGACCGCGCGGTCACGCCGCTCAAACGCGGGCGACGAAACATTCCACTGTTGAAGCACATCTCGCCGCTGAGTTGGGAGCATATCCACCTGACCGGCATCTACACCTGGGACAGCCAGCAGCATCTCCAGGAAGGCTTCAGGTGCTTCGCCTCTTGGCTGGGCTACGGCGCGCCGAATAAGGTTCTTGCTCCGTTCTATCTTAATCTATGATTTCGAACTGCTCTGTTCCGACCCCGACCTGCCCCACTTACGTTTTGTCATTTTAACAAGACATCAACTCTTTCGTCGTTTGAGAGGAGCGCTAGGGGGGCGAGTAGGGCAACCAGTTGACCTTGCCGGTGCGTTTCTGTTTTGGAAAAAATAGATTTTAGATAGGACCGTGCGGTTCCTCCAGTAATACAAACCACATTCGCGGCGTCCTCAAGCGAAAGACCCGCGGCAAGCAGCTTGGCAAGATTAGCCTCAGATACCGACAAGCCAAACTGCGTATGCAGAACCTCTGTGGTCGGTTTGCGCCGTTGTGCGGGGTCTACAATAAGAATAAGGGCCCGTGCGTTGCCAAAAATATCGACCGACCGCGCGCTCAAGGGGCAGGCTGTTATCTGATAAGCGTGTTTCCCCGACGGTCGCTGAAGCACAACTGTTTGCGGAGGGGATAGCTGACCAACATTCGAACGTAAAGTGCATGCGTGCAACATGGCATTTAGGGCAACTGCATCGGTGTTGTTGGTTGCCTCCAATCTACTTTGGCGAATTTGCAGACCATCACCCATTAGCGCGTAGGCGATCTTGTTGATTAGAATGGCGCGCCCACCGTCATCTACTACGACAGCGCCGATCGACATGCGCTCGAAAGCGTCCACCGCGCCCTCAGCATGGGCGTAATGGAGGGCAGCGGCAGTGGTGGCGGCGCGAGACAGATGGCTTGCCACGAGTCCGAGCCGCCGACGGTCTGATTCCTCGAACGGCCCCTGCTTGTTGCTGCGCTGGATCGATGCCGTCCACGGCTTGCCACCGACACTGATGCTGATGCCAGCAAACCATCTGAGGCCACAGGGACGAAGGAAGTCATTATAGAACGGCGAGGTTACCATTTGTTCCGCCGTCATAACGTCCTGGTCAAACACTACGCGGGCAAGTCCGTGAACGGCTCTTCCGTGATATCGTTCATCTTGGAAATACCAGCCGTCCCGTTGATAGATCTCGACAGACTCGTTTAGCGTATCAGAATGAGGTAGCCCGAACCTTCGCAATTCGGTGACGTCTGGCAATAATAATGCACCAACCCCGTTTTCCAGCCGGGCCAAGCTATCGCACACTTCGATCCACTTCTGGGGCAATACGACTGCTTCGTAAATTGTATCCAACAAAGCTTCATAGGGTTTATCAAACATGGCGTGAGCGCCTGACCAGAATCCAAATCGGCAAACCTACGCCAGGGGCAATCAGGGAACTTTTGGAGCTGCTTTCAGGAAGCTCTAAGGAAGATGAAGCCTTGTCCGATGGCTGCGCGCTACCCCGCCGACTAGGGACACTTGGGTCCCGTCGAGCAGGGTTGCAATGTACCCAAATTTTCACAAATTCCCCGTCACCTAAGCGATTCGACCAAAGCGCTTGGCCGCAAAATGCTGCGCTGTGGCGTCAAAAAGAGTTTGTCCCACTCCCTCTCGATCAAGTTACCTTACCTAGCGTCAGAACTCCAGGGTTTTTCATCCAGTACCCCCAAATGGGAGGTTCGCTGTCCTACGAATGCACTAAGATTTTCGCCTGCTTCTTGAGAACCACAGGTGCTGTGGAGGATGAAGATGCCCAGCTCTATAAGTGAAATAGCCTTCATCGATTGCGGCATAGGAGATGCTACAAAATTGGCTGGGAGCCTTCGTCCTGACGTCAAATCGGTCATTTTGACACAAGCTTCTGGCGCACTCGAACAGGTCCAATTGGCTTTAGCCAATCAGACCGGGCTCAAAGCGATTCATATTCTAGCCCATGGTTCTTCAGGCAAAATACTGTTCACTTCAGGTACAGCTGAGGCGGACGATTTAGCAGCCCGTCCCCTCCTCACCGCTTCACTGCGATCCGCGCTCGCCAGCGATGGCGTATTGCAATTTTGGTGCTGCGAAACAGGAAAAGGTCCGGGAGGCGATGACTTCGTCAGGGCCATCCAGCGCCTGATCGGCCGTGCCGTCGCGGCCGCGTCTGGTCTGGTCGGGGCGCATGCACTGGGCGGCAGCTGGACCCTTGACCGCTTGACGAGCTGTGCCACTTTCGACTCGCCGCTGTTAAAGTCTGCGCAGCTGACTTATTCCAAGGTTCTGGCTACCAACAGCGCCACCACCGGCACCGATAACATTTCTCAAACGGGCGGTGGAGATACGCTGCTGGTCAGCGCCACCAACCAGATTCAGGCGGCCGATTATTTTAATGGTGCCAACGGAAGCGATATTATTCTCATTAGTGCATTGGCTGGGGGAGCCATTGATCTCAGTGCAGCAGGAAGCGACGCAAGTCACGGGTTCCATAATTATGAGTCACTCGCATTCAATAATACCTCCGGAACAACAACCGCGATTTTCAACTCTTCCCAGTTTAGCACGAGCCTCCTCTCGACAAGCCTGGCAGTCACGGGGACTGCGGCAAATCAGGCGATCACCATCAACAACGCATCGTTTTTTTCGGCGGCACTGTGGACCTTCTCATCGTGGACCAGCGGCGTCGATACCATTACGATCAACGGTACCTCAGGCAGCGACACACTGACGGGCAGTATAAAGGCCGATATCATCAACGCTGGTGCGGGCGCGGATAACATCAATGCAGGCGGCGACAACGATACGATTAATATAGGAACCGGCCAGTTCGTGGCGGGTGAATCTATCGATGGCGGCACCGGCGCCGGTGACAGCCTGAATTTCACCTCCACTGGAGACGGCACCAGTGTTGATCTATCCGTCGGCACCGTCAGCAATGTCGAGACGTTGGCAGCCATCAATCAGGGGAGCGGCAACGGCTACGATCAGACTTTCACCGTCAGTGCGACCCAATGGGACGGCTTCACAACCGTCAACATGAATGACGGTA
>NZ_JAMYQP010000029.1:0-89084 GCF_040320945.1 Mesorhizobium sp. M0587 | reverse complement strand
TCCATCGCAGTGCTCCCAACCGAATCACAGCACCCAGCGAATCACACCCGAACGTCAATGCAAAATGCCCGAAAATCTCCGTTAACCTGAATTCCCAACCGTGTGTGAAGACCGCTTTGCGATTGCCCCAAGGCCGATCCTCATGGTAACGAGGGCACGCGCGGGTATGATGTAATGGTAGCCTGTCAGCTTCCCAAGCTGAACGCGCGGGTTCGATTCCCGCTACCCGCTCCAGCATATAGCGTAAGGCGTTGCGCCTGCTTTTAGAGTTAGCTGAGCCGCATCTGCTTTTTCAGAAGGAACCGGGCGAGATTGTCGATGTTCCGCGGCGCCATCTTGTCGGGCATGTGAGCCAGAACGCCCTTCGACTTGGCGTCGTCCTTGAACCGCTCCACCCACTCTTCGGTGTATGTGTCGCGTTGTAATCGCAAGTTCGTCTCGAACTCGCAGTCCGGCATTTCAACCGACAAAAGCCGGGCCACCGAGGCGAGGTAAGGACGGGGGTCGTCCACCAGATCTTCATAGAACAAGTGGTCGTAGGGCAAGTCGGCCATGCGCAGGTAGGCCTCCCAGAAGGCATAGCTCTGCTCCAGCCGGAAATAGACCTGGCAGAGAACCGCGAAGTCGTATTGCGGAACCAGATCCTTGCCGTCCATTGTGCTTTTCCAATGGCCGGTTACCTTCGCCCGACAATAAGAGATTGCCTGACGAAGGCGGTCCCGCCGCTCCAGCAGGACCAGGCCCATGGCATGGCGCCTGATGCATTCGGCGAGGAAGTCGGCTCCATATTTCGCTTGCGACCAGTGAAGGTGCCGCGGAAACAACTTTACGGCGAACCTGCCATTGGCGGTTCCACCGCGATCGATTACGGCGCGATGAAGGTCTTCGAACGATTTCGGCTTGAACCCCAGATGGTCCGGATCGAGCCATTCCCTGGACTTGCCCAAAAGTCCGGTGCTGTTTGCAAGACTGGCAAGCCATTCGGAGCCGCTGCGGGCCTCGGCCAATATTGCCACGCCCTTCCAGGCGTGTTCGGTCGCAGAGGCGACAGGGTCGGAATGACCGTCTTCAAGGCCCTTCGAGGCCATCACCGGCATAGAGACTCAGCCCCTCTCCTCGACGGCCATACGGCAGGAATCATAACTCCGCTTTAATGGGATGCAACGCGGAAAGACAGATTAGGGTTCCATAAATTCCGTCTCTTGAAGAATTTGCCTCCTTGGCGGTCCGCCCGAGGCCCGGCTGCGTGACAAAAATCAACCGCGATCCGTGGATGGCAGCATTTTTCCCAAGTGAAGGCACCAGCCACGCCGCGGTGGCCGGCCTTTCCGGCAGCGTGAGCGGTTCACGCAAACGCCGAGCCGCTCTCTCCTCTGTCTTGGCGCAACTCTGAACGGAAAGCCCGTTTTGGCACTTTCTCGGGAATCGCTCGCGCTAGCCGGTCAGAGCCAGATGCCGACCCATACGCGCTCGCGCCAGCAGCGAACACGGCGGCGGCCATAGCGCCAGTACCGACGGCAGACCCTTCTCCAAACGCGGCGCCGTCCCCGGCGGCGATGGTAGTAGCGTCGATGCCAGCGACGATGGGAGACCTGCTCCAGTTCGACCTGCTCGTCCCCTTCGAAGACGGCTGGATCCGGCTTGTCCAGTTCATCGAGAATTCCGTTGCCGGCGGGAACGCCGGCAACCGCCTTGCCGGATCCGGCTACGCTCGCAAGCGCCACTGCCCCCGCAACGCCAAGCATTCCAGTGAGAAACAACCGACGTTCCATCAAAACCTCCCGAGCTGTCGAACATCGGCACCTCGTTCCCTCGCCCCAAACAGGCTCCAGCGAGCACACCGACTGCATTGAACGCGCGGGCGCGATTCTCGTTCCATCACCCGACTTCGCGCAGGATGAAGTCGTGCAGCATCTTGGCCGCCGGCGACAGCACACGGTTCTTGACCGTGATGAGGCTGTAAGGCCGGACCTCGATGTCGAATTCTGTCTGGACGACGTCGATGGCGCCCGCCAGCCCATCGGGATTCTGGATGAATTTCGCCACCTGGATCGATACCGGTGCGATGGCATCGGACTGCGCGACCATAACCAGCGTCAGGAGCAGCGAACTGGTGTTGAGAATACGGTCCGGCAGGGCAATGTTGCGGTTGAGGAAATTGCTCTCCATCGCCTGGCGCAGCGGCGAGCCGCCCGACTGGAAGACCCAGTCGTAGGCGGCGGTGTCTTCCAGCGGCACCGCCTTGGTCCTGGTGAGCGGGTGGCCCCGGCGCACGATCAGGCAGGCTTTCTCGACGCCGATGACGCGGGACTCGAACAGCCGCGGATTAAGATCGTCGGGGATGCGCGCGATGATGAAATCATGGCGCGTGGCGATCAGCTCGCGCGCCAGCACATTCGAAGTTTCCACCTGCATGTTAATCTCGATGCGCGGATAGACGCGGCGTATTTCGCGGATTGCCGGCACCGCCAGTTCGATCGCCGGCGCCGTGACGGCACCGAGAAACACCGAGCCGCCCTTGCCCGCCTTGAGCTCTGAAATCTCGCGATCGACCTCGCGCATCTCCAGCAGGATCGAGCGCGCGCGCCTTGCCAGCGCCTTGCCGTAGGGTGTCAAGGTGACGCCGCGCGGCAGCCTTTCGCACAGTCTGACTTCCAGCACGGCCTCCATCTCGCTGATCATGCGGGAGGCAGCCGGCTGCGAAATGTTCATCACTTGGGCGGCCGCGCTCACGCGGCCATGGTCGTCGAGCGCGACGATCATGCGCATGTGACGCAGGCTGAGACCGCTGCGCAGCAGGGTTTCGCCATCGCCCGGCTTCTCGCTGTAATCGTTTGAAGCCGCGGCCGGATTTCGTAGTGCTGCCATGGCTTTCCTTGCTTCGACATAGAGCCGGACGGCATTCGATGCGACCTGTCGCGTCTCAATAACACATATCAATCATGGTATAGCAACCATCAAAGATCGCATTTGACAGTTATAGCAAAGAGCCACACCCTTCGCGCGTCCTGGGACGTGCCAGTCGATGACGAGGAAAATCGTGTCGATTGGAATCAGTGTCCTGGGGCCGATTGGGAGGATACCGGAGATCGATAGACGACAGTGGCGCTTGCGCTTCTGCTCGACTGCGCGGCCCGCGAAGCCCCGAGGTATCGCGTCCATCAACCAGGGAGAGTAATTGTGAAGATCATCAAGACGCTGGCCGCCGTCGCGGCCCTTGGCATCGCTGCCATGACCTATTCGGCGCACGCGGCCGACAAGGGTCTCGTCGGCGTGCTGATGCCCACCAAGACGTCGCAGCGCTGGATCAACGACGGCGACGCCGTCAAGTCCCAGCTCGAGGCTCTGGGTTATACGGTCGACCTGCAATATGCGCAGGACGACATCCCCAACCAGCTCAGCCAGCTGGAAAACGAAATCACCAAGGGTCCAAAGGCGCTGATCATCGCCTCGATCGACGGCACCACCCTGTCGGATGCGCTGCAGAAGGCCGCTGATGCCGGCGTCGTCGTCGTCGCCTATGACCGCCTGATCAAGAAGACGGCCAATGTCGATTACTATACCACTTTCGACAATTTCGGCGTTGGCGTGATCCAGGCGAATTCGCTGGTCAAGGGTCTGAAGGAGCGCTTCCCGAACACCAAGCCGTGGAACGTCGAACTGTTCGGCGGCTCGCCCGACGACAACAATGCCTTCTTCTTCTACAACGGTGCGATTTCCGTCCTGCAGCCGCTGATCGACGACGGCTCGATCAAGATCAAGTCCGGCCAGACCGGCATGGACAAGGTCGGCACGCTGCGTTGGCTCGCCGCTACCGCCCAGGCGCGCATGGACAATCTGCTCTCCGCCAACTACTCGGATGGCAGCCGCGTCGATGGCGTTCTGTCGCCCTATGACGGCCTGTCGCGCGGCATCACCGCCTCGCTGCGCGCCGTCGGTTACGGCACGGAGGCTCAGCCGTGGCCGATCGTGACCGGCCAGGACGCCGAGACCGCCTCGGTCAAGCTGATCATCTCGGGCGAGCAGTACTCGACCGTGTTCAAGGACACCCGCGAACTGGCCAAGGCCACCGTCGAACTCGTCGACAAGGTGCTCTCGGGCGGCAAGCCGGAAGGCCTCGATGAAAAGACCTACAACAACGACGTCAAGGTCGTTCCCTCGATCCTGTTGACGCCGCATGAGGTCGACAAGTCGAACTACCAGGCTCTGGTCGTCGACTCCGGCTACATCAAGGCCGACGAACTGAAGTAAATTCGGTTGCATAGCCAGGGGTCCTGCGCAACGCAGGGCCCCTTTTCGTTCACCAGCGACCCCGGTATTGTTGCGGGTCTCGCAGGAGCACTTTTACCCATGGCCTCGATGATTTTGGAGATGCAGGACATCACCAAGACGTTTCCCGGCGTCAAGGCGCTGTCGAACGTCAACCTACGGGTCGAGGAAGGCGAGATCCACGCCGTGGTTGGCGAGAACGGCGCTGGCAAATCGACGCTGATGAAAGTGCTGTCGGGCGTCTATCCCTCCGGCACCTATGACGGCCAGATTATCTTTCAGGGCCAGGAATGCCAATTCAAGGGCATCCATGACAGCGAACGAAAGGGCATCGTAATCATTCACCAGGAGCTTGCTCTGGTGCCGATGCTGTCGATCACCGAAAACATCTTCCTCGGCAACGAACACGCCCGATACGGCGTCATCGACTGGCACGCCAATGAGGCGCGCACCAGCGCCCTGTTGAAGAAGGTGGGCCTCAAGGAGGACCCCAAGACGCTGATCACCAACATCGGTGTCGGCAAGCAGCAACTGGTCGAGATCGCCAAGGCGCTGAGCAAGGAGGTCAAGCTTTTGATCCTCGACGAGCCGACGGCGTCGCTCAGCGAAAAGGACAGCCAGGCGCTGCTCGACCTTCTGCTCGAATTCAAGCGTCAAGGCATGACTTCGATCCTGATCTCGCACAAGCTCAACGAGGTGAACCGGGTCGCCGACAAGGTGACCGTCATCCGTGACGGGCGCACCATCGAAACCTTGGCCAAGAAGGACATCTCGGAAGACCGCATCATCACCTCGATGGTCGGCCGTTCGCTCGACGACCGCTATCCGCCACGCGAGCCTGACATCGGTGAAGTCGTGTTCGAAGTGAAGAATTGGTCGGTCTATCACCCGCTCCATGCCGAGCGGCAGGTGATCAAGGGCATCGACATCAATGTGCGCAAGGGCGAGGTGGTCGGCATTGCTGGGCTGATGGGCGCCGGGCGAACCGAATTCGCGATGAGCCTGTTTGGCCGCTCCTATGGCCGCCGCATCACCGGCGAGGTGCTGCTCAAGGGCAAGCCGATCGATGTCTCCTCGGTGAGCAGGGCAGTCGAGCACGGCATCGCCTATGTGACCGAGGATCGCAAGACCTACGGCCTCAACCTCATCGACCACATCAAGCACAACATTACGCTGGCCAATCTCGGCGGCGTGTCGCGCCACAGCGTGATCGACGATTTGCGCGAGCTTGCCGTCGCCAACGACTATCGCAAGCAGACCAATATCCGCGCTTCCAGCGTCTATCAGATGACCGGCAATCTTTCCGGCGGCAACCAGCAGAAGGTGGTGCTGTCGAAATGGCTGTTCGCCGACCCGGAAGTGCTGATCCTGGACGAGCCGACGCGCGGCATCGATGTCGGCGCCAAATATGAAATCTATACGATCATCGCGCGCCTCGCCGCTGAAGGTAAGGCGATCGTGGTCATCTCGTCGGAAATGCCAGAACTGCTCGGCATCACCGACCGCATCTACGTCATGAACGAAGGCCGCATCGTCGGCGAAATGCCCGCGGCGGACGCAAGCCAAGAAAAAATCATGCGCGCCATCGTTCGGGGAGAAGGAAAAGCAGCATGAGTACGGAAAGCGCCCCCGCCCCGCAGAGCAACGTCGCCGAGGATGTAGGGCAGCGTCCACGCATCGCCGTATCGGCGCTGACGACGAACCTGCGCGAATACGGCCTGATCCTGGCGCTGATCGCCATCATGGTGTTCTTTCAGTTCACCACGTCGGGAACGCTGTTCAAACCGGTGAACCTGAGCAACCTGGTACAGCAGAACTCCTTCATCATCGTGATGGCGCTCGGCATGCTGCTGGTCATCGTGTCGGGCCATATCGACCTCAGCGTGGGGTCCGTGGCCGGCTTCATCGGCGCGCTGGCGGCGATGATGATGGTGATCTGGCCGCTCGGGATATTCAGCAACCCGCTGGTGGTTTCGATCGTCTGCCTGATCGTGGGCGGCCTGATCGGCGCGGCGCAAGGCTACTGGATCGCCTATCATCGAATACCGAGCTTCATCGTGACGCTGGCCGGCATGCTGATCTTCCGCGGCATCTGCCAGGCGCTGCTCGGCGGCGGATCTTCGGTCGGGCCGCTGCCTGCCGGCTTCAAGGCGCTCAGCTCCGGCTTCATTCCAGACGTCATCGGACCGCTGACGCTGATCCCGCCAACGGTGAATGCAGCCGGCAAGACGATTTTGGGCAGCGGCTTGACGCTGCACATGACGACGATCGTGCTGGGCCTGGTCGCTGTTCTGGCCTATGCCTATTTCGGGCTGCGGACGCGACGCAAACGCGAACGCCACGGCTATGAGGCCGAGCCCTTTCCCCTGTTCGTCATCAAGACGCTGGTCGGCAGTGCGCTGGCGTTGTTCCTGGTCTACCAGTTCGCCAGCTACAGGGGCCTGCCGGTGGTGCTGCTCGTCATGGGCTTGCTGATCTCGCTGTTCGTCTTCGTCACCAAGCGCATGACGATCGGCCGCCGCATCTATGCAATGGGCGGCAATGCCAAGGCCGCGCAGCTGTCGGGCATCAAGACCGAACGGCTGACGCTGATGGTGTTCATCAATATGGGCGTGCTGTCGGCGCTTGGCGGCCTGATCATCGCGGCGCGCCTTGGCCAGGCCGTGCCGGCCGCAGGCCTCGGCAGCGAACTCGACGTCATCGCCGCGGTGTTCATCGGCGGCGCCTCGGCGATGGGTGGCGTCGGTCAGGTCATCGGCGCGGTGGTCGGCGGCTTTATCATGGGCGTGATGAACAACGGCATGTCGATCATGGGCGTCAATGTCGACTGGCAGCAAGTGGTCAAGGGCCTGGTGCTGCTCGGCGCCGTGATCTTCGACGTCTACAACAAGAACAAGGCTTGAACAGGCTTCAGGCCAGGCAAGCAGGAGGCATACGGTCGCGGCGCTGCCGGCATTCGCCGGCTCGAAGAAGTCCCCTCAGGGACCGGGCTCGCGAGCGCAATCCGGATGAAGAGTTCAACCCGTGGCGCGGCCAGTCCGAGCCGCGCAGTTTAGGGTTTGCCAAAAGGCAACCATGCCAAGACATATGAGAGAGGACTGATAATGCTGATCTCGCAGATTCTCGACGACGCCGAGACCATCCGTGTCGTTGCCCGCAACGGCGGCAAGACCCGGATCATCAACGGGGCGCGCAGCGTCTATTCGCTGGCGATGGAAGCCGCCCGCACCGGCGTCGGCCTCGCCGCGCTGATCGAGCGCAAGGGGCTCGGCGAGACGATCGACCTGGACGCCGCCTACAAGAAGGGGCGGCTTTTGTCGCCGATCAACCATCCCGATCCGGCGCATCTGCATCTGACCGGCACGGGGCTAACGCATCTCGGCTCGGCGGCGACGCGCGATTCCATGCACAAGAAGCTCAGCACCGATGGCGAGGAGCAACTCACCGATTCCATGAAGATGTTCCGCATGGGCCTGGAAGGCGGCAAACCCGCGAAAGGCCAGGTCGGCGTACAGCCGGAATGGTTCTACAAGGGCAATGGCACGATGGCCGTGGCGCCTGGCGCGGCACTGCTGTCACCGGCTTTCGCCAAGGACGCCGGCGAGGAGCCCGAGATTGCCGGCATCTATGTCATCGGCGACGACGGCGCGCCGTTCCGTGTCGGCTTCACGCTGTCGAACGAGTTTTCCGACCATGTCACCGAGCGTGTGAACTACCTTTTCCTTGCCCACTCCAAGCTGCGCAACGCCTCGTTTGGGCCGGAGATCCTGGTCGGCGATCTCCCCGCCGATGTCCGGGGCGCCTCGCGCATTTACCGCGACAGCAAGATGCTGTGGGAAAAGCCGTTCCTGTCGGGCGAAGCCAACATGTCGCACACCATCGCCAATCTCGAACACCACCATTTCAAATATTCGGCCTTCCGCCAGCCGGGCGACGTGCATGTGCACATGTTCGGCACCGCGACGCTGTCCTTCGCCGACGGTATCAAGACCGAAGCCGGCGACGTTTTCGAGATCGAAGCCACGGATTTCGGCCTGCCGCTGCGCAACCCGCTTGAGATCGAGCAGCCGGTGAAGGTGGCGGTGAAGGCGCTGTGATGGGGCGATCTCCCCACTCGCGGGGAGATCGGCAGTTTCTCAATAGATGTCGAAGTCGAAATACTTGGCCTGGATTTTCTTGTAGGTGCCGTCAGCGACGATGGCGTCGATGGCCGCGTTCAGCTTGTCGCGCAGCGCGGTGTCTTCCAGGCGCACGGCGATGCCGGCTTCGGTCTCCGTGCCCTTGACGTCGCCGACCATCTTGCAGCAGCCGTCGCTCGCCTTCTTCATCCAGTCCATCAGCACGAACTTGTCCGAGAGGACGGCGTCGAGGCGGCCGTTCTGGAGATCGGTGATCGCCTCTTCCTGGGTCGGGTAGAGCTTCGCCTCGGCGCCTGCCTTGCCATAGACGTCCTGGGCGTAGTTGGCCTGTGTTGTCGAAGCCTGTGCGCCGACCGTCTTACCGGCGAGTGCCGCCGGTTCGGTCGAGGCGATGTCGCTGTTCTTCAGGGCGACGAGCGAGAGCGGTGTCGTATAGTATTTGTGGGTAAAGGCGACCTGCTTCTTGCGCTCCTCGGTGATGCTCATCGAGGCGATGATGGCATCGAACTTCTTGGCCTGCAGGGCGGGAATGATGCCGTCCCAGTCCTGCGTGACGATTTCGCACTCGACCTTCATCTGCACGCACAGGGCGTTTGCGATGTCGATATCGAAGCCGACGACCTTGCCGTCCGACGTGATGGTGTTGAACGGCGGATAGGCGCCCTCGGTGCCGATCTTGATTTTTTCCGCCGCCTCGGCCGACAGCGAGCCGGCACCGAGCGCCAGCATGGCGGCCGCCGCCCCCGACAGGATCCATTTCGAAATCTGCATCTTCTTGTTCCCCTTGAGTGCCGTCATGTCGAGGCCGGCAACGGCAGCCAAGCATGGCCCGCCATGACAGGCAAGTATTTTGCCTGACTGGAATCGACGTTCAGCGCGCGGCGCGAAAATGCTTCGACAATTTCAGGCCCTGCGCCTGGTAGTTGGAGCCGAGATCGGTGCCATAGAGCGCCTGTGGCCGTTTCAGCATGTGTTCGTAGACCAGCCGGCCGACGATCTGGCCATGATCGAGAATGAACGGCACTTCATGGCTGCGCACTTCGAGCACCGCCCGGCTGCCGGTACCGCCAGCCGCCGAGTGACCGAAGCCTGGATCGAAGAAACCGGCGTAGTGAACGCGAAACTCGCCGACCAATGGATCGAAGGGTGTCATCTCAGCGGCGTAAAGCGGGGGCACATGCACCGCCTCCTGGCTGACCAGGATGTAGAACTCGTCCGGGTCGAGCACCAATTCGCCGGCGCCGCTCTTGTGGATCGGCTCCCAGAAATCGACGACCTCCTGTGCTGCGCGCTTGTCGACGTCGACGAGGCCGGTGTGATGCTTGCCGCGATAGCCGACCAGCCCGCTTTGATCGCCTTTGAGGTCGATCGACAGCGCGATGCCGCCGCCGGAGATGTTCGGCGGCTCGGTGGCGACAAGCATCTCGGCGCGATGCAACTCGCTCAGTTCGGCCTCCGACAAGAGCGCGTTGCCGGTGCGGAAGCGTATCTGCGACAGGCGCGAGCCAGTGCGCGCAACGATCGGGAAGGTGCGCGGGCTGACTTCGAGGTACAGCGGGCCATGGTAGCCGGCGGCGATCTTGTCGAACTCGTGGCCGCGGTCGGTCATGACACGGGTGAAGATGTCTAGCCGTCCGGTCGAGCTCTTCGGATTGGCCGAGGCGGAAATCTTCGCCGGCAGCGCCAGGGTTTCGAGCAGGGGCACGATATAGACGCAGCCGGTTTCCAGCACGGCGCCGTCGGCGAGGCTGATCTCGTGCAGCTTCAACCGGTCGAGTTTTTCCGACACCTTGTGGTTGGGCCCGGGCAGGAAAGAAGCGCGCACCCGCCAGGCCTTGTCGCCAAGCCTCAGATCGAGGCTGGCCGGCTGGATCTGGTCGGCATCGAGCGCGCGCGGCGACTTCAGCGCGCCGGACTGGAACAGCGCCGAAATGTCCTGATCGGGAAGAATGCCTGTCTGCCGCAAAGGCCGCCTGCTCCAAGACCGGGCGATTTCTTGTCGCAGATCCCTGCCGCAAAACCGTGGAACGCTTCTGCCGAACCTGCTTGGTACAACTCTCTTAATGAAGCCGACAATTGACGCAAGCGTGGCGCGGGTCTAAAGGGTCGTTATCCCGTGGTGATTTGGCCGGTCGGCTTGCAGCCACGTTAAACAAGTCGCTAAAGGACCGTCGGGCCGCGAGGCCGTATGGACCGGTTGCGACTTTCGCGGCCGGTTTTTTTGTGTCTGGAACAAAACAATGAGCACCAAGAAGCGTAACTGGAAACCTCAGACCGCACTCGTGCACGGCGGAACCCTGCGTTCCGGCTTCGGCGAAACCTCCGAGGCGATGTACCTGACCCAAGGTTATGTCTATGAAACGGCGCAGGCCGCCGAAGCTCGCTTCAAGGGCGAGGAACCGGGCTTCATCTATTCGCGCTACGCCAATCCGACCGTCGACATGTTCGAGAAGCGCATGTGCGCGCTGGAAGGCGCGGAGGATGCACGCGCCACGGCCTCCGGCATGGCGGCGGTGACGGCGGCGCTCCTGTGCAGCGCCAAGGCTGGCGACCACATCGTGGCGGCGCGCGCGCTGTTCGGCTCCTGCCGCTGGGTGGTCGAGACGCTGGCACCGCGGTACGGCATCGAGGCCACGCTGGTCGACGGCACCGACATCGCCAACTGGGAAAAGGCGGTCAGGCCCAACACCAAGCTGTTCTTCCTGGAAAGCCCGACCAACCCGACGCTGGAAGTCGTCGACATCGCCGCCGTCGCCGCGCTTGCCAATTCGATCGGCGCGCGGCTTGTCGTCGACAATGTCTTTGCCACGCCCTTGCAGCAGAAGCCACTGCAGCTCGGCGCGCACATCGTCGTTTATTCGGCGACCAAACACATTGACGGCCAGGGCCGCTGTCTGGGCGGCGTGATCCTGTCGGACAAGAAGTGGATCGATGAGAATTTGCACGATTATTTCCGCCACACAGGTCCGAGCCTGTCCCCCTTCAATGCCTGGACGCTGTTGAAAGGCCTGGAGACGCTGCCCCTGCGCGTGCGCCAGCAGACGGAGAGCGCCGGCAAGATCGCCGATTTCCTGGCCGAGCAGCCGCAGATTGCCCGCGTCATCTATCCCGGCCGCGCCGACCATCCGCAGGCCGATATCGTCAGGAAGCAGATGTCGGGCGGCTCGACGCTGATCTGCCTCGAGGTCAAGGGCGGCAAGCAGGCGGCCTTCGCCTTGCAGAACGCGCTGGACATCGTGCTGATCTCCAACAATCTCGGCGACGCCAAGAGCCTGATCACCCATCCAGCGACAACGACGCACAAGAATTTGAGCGACGAGGCGCGGGCCGAACTCGGCATCGGGCCGGGTACGCTCAGGCTGTCGGTCGGCCTGGAAGATAGCGACGATCTTCTGGAAGACATCGCACAGGCGTTGAAGGCCGCAATATAGGATCGGCCCAGGTAGCGCGCCTGGCTGCCATCAGGCACTCGACGGCGTCTCTTCCAGTTCGGCGGCCTTGGTGCCAATGGTCATCGCGTTGCCGCGCCAGTCGACGGCGCCGCCAAGCCAGCCGCGCGCCCACATCCCCGGCACGATCATGTCGCGCATCATCATAGCCGCGATCATGCGCGGCGACAGGTGCCAGCCCTTGCCCCAAGCCAGGGCGCATTCCGGAAGATAGAAGGCCGCCAGCACGGCGACGAAGGTCAGCGGCAGGCTGAAACCGGCACTCGCCGCCGCTACCAGCGCAAGCACCAGCGGCACCGCGGCGCCGGTCAGGATTTCGGGCGCGAAGAAGAGCGGGAAGGTGACGCGGCGCAGTCGCGCCCAACGGGCCTGGCGCGACCAGATCTCGCCAAGCGTGCGCCGGCCGAGCGGCTGCTCGAACGGCGAGGAAACGAGATTGACGCGCAAGCCGAGGCCGTTCACCAGTTTGGTCGCGGCGGCGTCCTCGGCGATCTCAGCCGCCAGCGCGCGGATGCCGCCATTGGCGTCGAGCATCGGCTTGTTCCAGAGCATGCTCTTGCCCTGCGCGAAGCCAAGGCCGAGCGCCTCGCCGGCATATTGCCAGCGGGCCTGCAGCGTGTTGAGGAAGGCGCATTCGACATCGGCCCAGAACCCGTCGGGCCGGGAGCCGATCGGCGTCGAGCAGACAAGACCGGTTTCCGGCCCCCATGCCGCCAGCAGATGCTGGACGTAATCCCTCGGCATCAGCACGTTGGAATCGGCAAGGATAACCCAGTCGTGGCGCGCCGCCTCCCATCCCTTGACGCAATTGTTGAGCTTGGGATTGGCGCTGACGCGGTCATTGCCGATCAGCAAGCGGGCGGGCACGGCGGGAAAGCGGGCGGTGGCGGCGCGGATCAGTTTGACCACCGGATCGTCGGCATGGGCGACACAGAAGATCAGTTCGTAGCGTGGCCAGTCGAGCGAGAAAGCGCGTTGCAGCGTCTCGCGCGTAAACGGCTCGACGCCGCGCGAAGGCACGACGATCGACACCGGCATCGGCTTGCCGGTCGGCGGTGCCATGATGTGGCGTCGCCTCAGGCGCGAGGCGGCGAGCACGATGCTGGCGATGTTCAAGACAATGAGAGCAGTAGAAAGCGATGCGGCTATGAGAGCGAGTTCCATCGAGATCCGGTCACTCCACAAAAACCGGCCCGCGCAGGGCCGTTTTCGACAGTTCGACAGAGCGCCCGAGTCGCCCGGCGGTGGTTGGCGCACACCATCATTGTCATGTGTCACTTAAATGACATTGTTTGTCGGCACCTGCCCCCTCAGGGTTGGCGACAAAGGCCGCGCTCCGTTGACCGAACCGCGGAGAGCGCCGAAAGTTCCGCCTGGATTGTTTGGAGCCGCTCATGTATCGCGCCGTCACGCGCCAGATCGAAGTGCAGGTCAGGCCATTTTACCTCGAGGATCGCTCGGATCCTTCGGAGAACCGCTATGTCTGGGGCTACCACATAACGATCGACAACCAGTCGGACGAGTTCGTGCAACTGTTGTCGCGCTATTGGCACATCACCGACGGCACCGGCCGGGTCGAGGAGGTGCGCGGCCCCGGCGTGGTCGGCGATCAGCCCGAGCTCAATCCCGGCGACAGCTATCAATACACGTCCGGCTGCCCGCTCCCGACGCCGTCAGGTATCATGGTCGGGCACTACACGATGCGCAACAAGCGCGGGGAGACGTTCGACGTCGCCATCCCCGCTTTCTCGCTGGACCTGCCGGGCAAGCGGCGGACGGTGAATTAACGGTTGGCGAAGGCTCCGACGACAGCGTTTTTCTCCCGTCATTAACGGCGAGAAATGTCCGGCAGGACAATGAGAGGCAGCATCGGACTCGCGGGATCATCTCCAATGCACAACCGCGCCTGCGGACGCGAGACAATCGCCCAAAAACCAGCGCCGCCCCTCATCCACCCTCCGGGCACCTTCTCCCCGCAGAACGGGGAGAAGGAAGGTGCTTATTGAGCCGCGAATTCCGCGGGGTCGAAATCGTACTGCGTCGAGCAGAACTCGCAGGCGACATGGATGCCGCCATCTTCGGTGCTATCCTTGATCTCCTGCGCCGAAAAGCCCTCGAGGATGCCACGGATCTTGTCCCTGGAGCATGAGCATTGATCGGTGACGGGGACGCCGCCGAAGACGCGTACGCCATGTTCGTGGAACAGACGATAGAGCAGCCGCTCGGCGCCGATCGTCGGATCGATCAGTTCGGTCGGCTCGATGGTGCCGAGCAAGGCCAGCAATTCCTGCCAGGAATTGTCGGCTGGGTCGTGGATCTCGTCGCGCGGATCGCCGTCGCCGCCCGGCAGGTCCGGAATGCGCATGCGCTCGGGCGACTGCGGCAGGAACTGAGCCAGGATGCCGCCGGCGCGCCACTGTTCGCGCGCGCCGCCGACGCTTGGCGTCAACAACTTGGCGACCGAGAGCCTGATATCCGTCGGGATCTGTTCCGATTGGCGGAAATAGGTGCGTGCCGCGTCTTCCAGCGTTTCGCCGTCGAGTTGGACGATACCCTGGTAACGCTGCGTATGAGCACCCTGATCAATGGTCAGTGCCAGCACGCCGCTGCCGAGCAGCGTCTGCTGAGACGTTTCGCCGGCTGCGACCAACGCCTCTAGCCGGTCGGCGTCGAAACGCGCATAGGCCCGCAGCGCCGAGGGCGTCGAGAAATCCGCGACCAGCATGTCGACTGGCCCGTCGGTGCGGGTCTGCAGGATGAACTTGCCCTCGAACTTGAGCGAGGTACCGAGCAGTACCGTCAGAACACAGGCTTCCGCCAGCAGCCGGGCGACCGGCTCGGGGTAGTCGTGACGGCCGAGAATGGCATCGAGCATCGGCCCGAGTTGGACGGTACGGCCGCGCACGTCGAGCGGACC
This sequence comes from Mesorhizobium sp. M0587, assembly GCF_040320945.1. Lineage (NCBI taxonomy): Bacteria > Pseudomonadati > Pseudomonadota > Alphaproteobacteria > Hyphomicrobiales > Phyllobacteriaceae > Mesorhizobium > Mesorhizobium sp. M0587. The sequence continues at coordinate 74,310 of NZ_JAMYQP010000029.1, read as the reverse complement.
GACCTCGAAGGGCACGACGTGGTCGTCGCCGGCATAGCCGAACTCGCCGAGTTTGGGATGATGTTCAGTCACTTGATAAGTTTCCAACATGACAAGGCTCCAGGGCGCGGCCATGCCGCCCTCTCGGGAGCATGCGACGAAACGCGCTTGATTTGCGTGATGCGGCGCAGATAGGCATCGCACTCGCGCAGATCAAGCTCGCAGACACTTCAGGCGCCAAGACACTTCAACCGCCAAGACACTTCAAGCGCCAAGACACCAGGCAAGCACGGCCTTCTGCGCATGGAGCCGGTTCTCGACCTCGTCGAAGACCACCGAATGTGGGCCATCGATGACCTCGTCGGTCACTTCCTCGCCGCGATGCGCCGGCAAACAATGCATGAACAGCGCGTCCGGCTTTGCCTTGGCCATCAGTTTGGCATTGACCTGATAAGGCGAGAACACGTTGTGGCCGCGGGCGCGGTGCTCCTGGCCCATCGACACCCAGCAGTCGGTGACGATGCAGTCGGCCTGGTCGACGGCTTCCTCGGGCGAGCGGGTGAATGAGAGCTTGCCGCCATGCGCCTGCGACCAGTCGACATGCTTCTGTGCCGGCTCGCTGCCTTCTGGCACGGCGACGTTGAGGTTGAAGCGGAACCGCGCCGAGGCCTCGAGCAGCGAATGCAGCACATTGTTGCCGTCGCCGGTCCAGGCGATGGTCTTGCCGGCAACCGGGCCGCGATGCTCCTCGAAGGTCATGATATCGGCCATCAGCTGGCAGGGATGGGTGTCGTCAGTCAGCCCGTTGATGACCGGAACGGTGGCGTTCTCGGTGAGTTCGAGCAGCCGCTCATGCGAGGTGGTGCGGATCATGATCGCGTCGACGTAGCGCGACAGCACCTTGGCAGTGTCGGCAATGGTCTCGGAGCGGCCGAGCTGCATTTCGGTGCCGGTCAGCATGATGGTCTCGCCGCCAAGCTGGCGCATGCCGACGTCGAAGGAGACCCGTGTGCGCGTCGACGGCTTGTCGAAGATCATGGCCAGCACCTTGCCTTCGAGCGGCTTGGTCCGCTCGCCGGCCTTTAGACGTGCCTTTCGCACCACGGCATCGTCCAGCATGAAGCGCAGGTCGCCTTCGGAAACAGCGGAAAGATCGGTGAAGTGACGAGGGCTCATCGGCATGTTTCCGGGATTACTTCGCGGCGGCGGTGGCGATCGCCTCCGCCAGGCCCTTGGCGCTGGCGCGGATGCGGTTGAGAGCTTCGTGGATCTCGGCGTCGGTGACCGTGAGCGGCGGCAGCAGGCGAATGACATTGTCGCCGGCCGGGACAGCCAACAGATGCTGGTCGCGCAGCGCCATGTTCACCTTGGTGTTGGGCATGGCGCATTTAAGGCCGAGCATCAGCCCGCTGCCCCTGATGTCCTCGATGATTTCGGGAAACTCGTCGGCGACAGACGCCAACCCCTGCTTCATCAGCAACGCCTTGCGCTGGACGTCTTCCAGGAAGCCGTCTTCCAGCACCACGTCGAGAACGGCGTTGCCGACCGCCATGGCCAGCGGATTGCCGCCGAAAGTGGTGCCATGCACGCCTGCGGTCATGCCGACAGCCGCTTCGTCGGTGGCAAGGCAGGCGCCCATCGGGAAGCCGCCGCCAATGCCCTTGGCAATCGCCATGATGTCGGGCGTGACGCCGGACCATTCATGCGCGAACAGTTTTCCGGTGCGGCCGATGCCGCACTGGACCTCGTCGTAGATCAACAACAGGCCGTGCTGGTCGCAGAGCTGACGCAGCCGCTTCAGCGATTGCGTCGGCACCGGGCGGATACCGCCCTCACCCTGAACCGGTTCGATAAGGATCGCGGCGGTTTCCGGATTGATCGCCTTCTCGGCCGCGTCGATGTCGTCGAAGCCGACCTGGTCGAAGCCCTCGACCTTGGGTCCGAACCCCTCGAGATATTTATACTGGCCGCCGGCCGCGATGGTCGCCAGCGTGCGGCCATGGAAGGCGCCTTCAAAGGTGATGACGCGGAAACGCTCGGGATTTCCCTTGACGAAATGATAGCGCCGCGCCGTCTTGATCGCGCATTCCAGGGCCTCTGCGCCGGAATTGGTGAAGAACACCTTGTCCGCGAAGGTGACCTCGGCCAGCCGCTCGCCAAGCCGGCTCTGCCCCGGAATCTCATAGAGGTTGGAGACATGCCACAGCTTTGCCGCCTGCTCGGTGAGCGCGGCGACCAGATGCGGATGGCTGTGGCCGAGCGAATTGACCGCGATGCCGCCGGCGAAATCGAGATATCGCTCGCCCTTGTCGGTAATCAGCCATGTGCCTTCCCCGTGGTCGAAGGCCAGGGGTGCCCGAGAAAAGGTCTCGTAAAGCGCCGAACCGCTCATTATATGCGTCTCCGGTACCGGAAAATCAAAAAGCCGCCAAAGCGGCGGCCTTTGCGGCTTATCGGGTTTTTCGGCCATGAAGTCAACGAAAACGTCGCGTAGTGCCACGCGGCAAGCCCTCCGACGAGACGCCGGGTCATAAGCGACCGGGCAAGTTGGGGAAAACCGAAAAAACTGATTCGTGTTGCGCCCGGGACTCTTGTCACCGAGTCAGCGCATAAGGTAATTGTAGTCGGGAAATAACTAGATTTCGTGCGGCGGACCTAATCACCAGATATATGTGGTGTCTGCCCCAGCAGTGGTGCTGGGTCGGGAATGGATTCCGAGTGCCGCACGCTTAGCAGGAGCGCGGTCTCATGAACTGGACTGACGAGCGGGTCGAACTTCTCAGGAAACTGTGGTCGGAGGGTCTGAGCGCAAGCCAGATTGCTGCCCAACTTGGTGGGGTCAGCCGCAATGCCGTCATCGGCAAGGTGCACAGGCTGAAGCTGTCGGGTCGCGGCCGCGCAACGGCGAGCCCCGCGCGCCAGAAGAAGGCGACGCAAGGATCGACCGTTCAGAAATCGGTGGCGCGGGCGGCAAGTGCCACACGCCACGTCACGACATCGATCGGCGCGACGGCCCTGCAGACGCAGTTCGACGCCGAACCGGTGGCGCGCCACTATATCCGCCCGGTCGAGAATGTCGTGGTGCCGATCTCGCGGCACCTGCAGCTCGTCGAGCTGACCGAACGGACCTGCAAATGGCCGAACGGCGATCCGCTTTCCGAGGACTTCAACTTCTGCGGCAACGAAGCCGCCGAGACCGGCCCCTACTGCAAATACCACGCCCGCGTGGCGTTCCAGCCAGCGGCGGAGCGGCGGCGCAATCGATAGGAAATAAGGGAATAGGGCAGTAGGGCAGTATGTGTGCAGAAAGCCGCGCTCACGAGATGCCATCCTACTGCCCTACTGCCCTACTGCCCTACTGCCCTACTGCCCTACAGCCCTACTGCCCTACTGCCCTACTGCCCTACTGCCCTACTGCCCTACTGCCCTACTGCCCTACTCTCTCACAGCCACCCGTTCTTTCGAAACCGCCAATATAGAAACGCGCAGATCAGCGCGATCGCGGCCAGCACAACCGGGTAGCCATATTCCATCTTCAGTTCCGGCATGTCGGTGAAGTTCATGCCGTAGATGCCGGCGAATGCGGTCGGCACGGCCAGGATGGCCGCCCATGAGGCGAGCTTCTTCGAGATCGCCGTTTCCTGACTCTGGCCGACCAGCAGACTCGCCTCGAAAGCGAACGCCAGCACTTCGCGCAGGCTGTCGATCTTTTCCTGGACGGTGCGGATATGGTCGGTCACGTCGCGGAACAGCGGATGCATGGCCGTATGGATCTGCGGCAGGTCGGCGCTGGTCAGCCGGCGGCAGACCTCCACCAAGGGAAGCGCGGCATTGCGCAGGCGCAACAGATCGCGACGCAGCATATAGAGACGTTCAATGTCGGGACCGGTCATCGGCTTCAACAGAACCTTGTCCTCGATCGCCTCGACCTCGTCCTCGATCTGCTCGAGCACGGGCATGTAGTTGTCGACGATAAAATCGAGAATGGCGTAGAGGACGAAATCCTCGCCCTTGGCCAACGAATGCGGACAGCTTTCCCAATGCTGGCGCACGGCTGCATAAGACGTGGATGGACCGTGCCGGACGCTGACGATGTAGCCGCTGCCGACGAACAGATGCGTCTCGCCGAAGGTGACGCGGCCCTCGATCAGCTGCGCGGTGCGGGCGACGATGAACAGCGCATCGCCATATTGCTCGATCTTCGGCCGCTGGTGCGGATGCTCTGCATCCTCGATCGCCAGCTCATGAAGATGGAATTGCGCCTGGACGCGCAGCAAGAGGTTGCGGTCAGGCTCAAGCAGGCCGATCCAGACGACATGGCCAGACTTCTTTGCCCATTCGCCGGCCTCCTCAATCGGAATGTCGGCGATACGATGCCCGGCCATATAGACGCTGGAGGCAATGATGCCCGATGCGGACGCGGGCTTGAACTCCCGGACATATTCCATCGCAGCCTCCCGAAAGCATGGCTTTCACTGGGTAGAAGCTTAACGTCCGGGTAGCTTAGCGCAAGATGATCAAGCGTTCGAGAGGACGTGCGTTCACTTCGCCGGCGTCGTCACGGGAAGCCCGATCTTGTCCGTCTTGTCGCTCTTTGGCCGTTCGGCCGGCATCTGGTCGCCGGTGACGATGTAGTAGATCGTCTCTGCGATGTTGGTGGCATGGTCGCCGATGCGCTCGATGTTCTTGGCGCAGAACAGCAGATGCGTGCACGGCGTGATGTTGCGCGGATCTTCCATCATATAGGTCAGCAATTCGCGAAACAGAGAGGTGTACATGGCGTCGATCTGGTCGTCGCGATCACGCACAAAGCCGATCTTGTCGACAGAGCGCGATGCATAGACGTCGAGTACTTCCTTGAGCTGCGTGAGCGCCAGGTTGGCCAGCGCCTCCAGGCCACGGAACAGGCTGGTCGGCTGGCGGCCATCGGTGACGGCGACCACTCGCTTCGCGACGTTCTTGCCGAGGTCTCCGACCCGTTCGAGATCGGCGGAAATGCGAATGGCGCCGACGATCTCGCGCAGGTCCGTTGCCATCGGCTGGCGCCTGGCGATGATGATGATCGCCTTGTCGTCGATTTCGCGCTGCCCCTCGTCGAGTACGGCGTCATCGCGGATGACTTTCTGAGCCAGTCCCGGGTCGGCATTGACCAAAGCGGCGACCGCCTGTTCGACCATGCGCTCGGCATGGCCGCCCATTGCCGCGAGGCGCTTCGACAAATATTTCAGCTCCTCGTCATAGGCGCTGACTATATGCACGGATTGCATGGGCTAAATGCCTTCCCACGGGGTCTTGATCTTCGAGTCGTTTCGTCGAATCCCCGCTGATACGCTAACCGGATGACAGAAAAAAGAAACGGCTAGCTGGAAACTAGCGCGACGTCAGCCCGCCGGCAAATGAACCGAGAAGGCGGCCCCCTCTCCGATCTCGGACTTGATGGTCAGCCTGGCATTGTGGCGCGTCAGGATATGTTTGACGATCGACAGGCCAAGACCGGTGCCTTTCTGGGTCCGGCTGGTCTCGACGTCTATGCGATAGAAGCGCTCGGTGATGCGCGGAATGTGCTCCTCGGGAATGCCGGGACCAAAATCCCTGATCGTCACGTCGATCCCGGGTTCGGGATCGGCATCGCTGTGCGCGATCGACACCACGACGCGGCCGCCCGACTGGCCATATTTGCAGGCGTTCTCCAGCAGGTTCTCGAAGACCTGGAACAATTCGTCGCGATCGCCCGGCACATCAAGCGGGCCCTCAGCGAAATCCCGCTCGATGACGACGCTGTTTTCCCGGGCAAGGGGGGCGAGCGAGTCGATGACGCTGTCGACGATCTGACCCAGATCGACCTCGGTTCCCGGTCTGAGATAAGGCTTCATCTCTAGCCGCGACAGTGACAAGAGGTCGTCGATCAGGCGTGCCATGCGGCCGGTCTGGTTCTGCATGATCTGCAGGAATTGATCGCGTGCCGCCGCATCGTTGCGGGCCGGGCCGCGAAGCGTTTCGATGAACCCGGCGATCGAGGCGAGTGGCGTGCGCAATTCGTGGCTTGCGTTCGCGATGAAGTCCGCGCGCATGCGGTCGATGCGTCGTGTTTCGCTCTGGTCCTTGAACACCAGCACGTAGAGATCGGTGCCGTGGCCGACCGAAGACGCGCTGACCCGATATGCCCGTTCGACCGGAAGCTTCTCGGTGTAGTCGACGATATCCGAGGCGACATCGCCCGACAGCACGCTGTCCAGCAACGCCTGCATTTCCGGCGCCCGGAATTTCAGCGGCAGCGATATGCCCGGGGCGATCCCGCCAAAGGCGGCAAAGGCAGCGGCGTTGGCATGGACGATGGCGGCGGTCCGATCGAAGATGATCAGCGGGTCGGCAACGGCCGCCGCCAGATACTCGCCGGAGAGCCGCTGCAAACCGACTGTCTCGGTCGCCGCGGCGCCCTCGGCCGATCGGTGCGCGCCGGCCATCGGCAACATTGCCGCTGCAAACAACAGCAGCAATGCCGGGACCAGCACGTAGGCGGAGATAGCTGCAAACGCAAAAGCGATCAGAACGGCTATCACAGCCGCGGCAAGGAGCCAGCGGCTGTTCCACAGCCGGGCGGCCATGGTTCGCGCCGTGCCTTTCTGCTCTGCGTCCCGGTCAGTCATTCGCTCGCGCGCCGCGCCCATGCCTTCCCCACCGGTCGAGCGGCGACGGAAACTTCCGCTGGACCGCTCCGGAGGCTCCCAATAGCATGAGTCCGGATGCTTAGAAGGGTTCGTCTCGATGAAAAAAGCCAAGGATAGTCCCGCCGCGCCGACTTCAGGCCCGTTGAAGATCAGGATCGACGGCAAGGAACGGGAGTTCGACATCGAGAATCCCACGCTGCCCGACTGGGTCGAGGACAACAAGCTGGCCGCCGGCGGCTATCCCTACGACAAGAAGATGAAAGGCGGCGAGTATGACGAGACGCTGGAGAAATTGCAGATCGAGCTGGTCAAGGCGCAGGCCTGGCTGCAGGCGACCGGCAAGCGGGCGATGGTCCTGTTCGAAGGTCGCGATGCGGCCGGCAAGGGCGGCACGATCTTCGTGCTGCGCCAGTATCTAAACCCGCGCACGGCACGCAACGTGGCGTTGACCAAACCGACGCCGACTGAACTTGGACAGTGGTACTTCCAGCGCTATGCCGACCATTTCCCGACATCAGGCGAATTCGTCACCTTCGACCGCTCCTGGTACAACCGCGCCGGCGTCGAACCGGTGATGGGCTTCTGCACGCCGGAACAGCAGCAGAAATTTCTGGACGAGACGCCGCATTTCGAAAGGATGATCGTCAATGACGGCGTCCACTTCTTCAAGTTCTGGCTGAACATTGGCCGGGAGACGCAGCTCGAGCGATTTCACGATCGCCGCTACAGCCTGCTGAAGAGCTGGAAGTTTTCGCCGATCGACATAGCCGGCATCACAAAGTGGGACGATTACACCAAGGCGCGCGATACCATGTTCGAGCGCACCCATAAGGAGTTCGCCCCATGGATCATCGTGCGCGCCAACGACAAGCGACGCGCCCGGCTGGCGGTGATGCGGCGCATCCTTCTGTCGCTGCCCTATGAGGGGCGCGATCTCGATATCATCGGCAAGGAAGACAAGAAGATCATCGGCGAAGGGCCGTCATTTTTGAACGAATAAGCCGGCTTGAACGAATAGGCTGGCCCGCAGAATGCGGGGCTGGCCTGGTAAAATAAGACCGACGTTTCCGCCGCGCGGCCTTAAGCCCGCGCGGCGCAAGGTCATCTCGACGTGTCAGGCCGCCAGCCTGGCAATCCGCTGCAATCGCCGCAGCGTGGTGTCGTCCTGCAGCGCTTGCTGGAACAGCGATATCTCCTGGTCGATCCGGTCGCAAAGCTCGCCGGTGTTGCCCTTGAGCAGGCCGCGCGTCTGCAGCAGGGCGGCGACCGGCTTCCTGGCGAGTTGCCTTGCCCGGCCGAGAGCAGCTTGCTCCACGTCCTCGTCGGCGATCTCGGCGACCAGGCCAAGCGCCCTGGCGTCCTCGGCGCGAAGCGTGTCGCCAAGGCAGAAGAAGCGGAAGGCGCCCGCATAGCCGAGCTTCTGCGGTGCAAGAATGCTGGTCGCCGCATCCGGCACAAGACCGAAATCGACGAATGGCACCCTGAAGGTGCTTTTGGCCGAGGCGATCACCATGTCGCAATGGAACAGGATGGTGCAGCCGACGCCGACGGCATCGCCATCGACGCAGGCCAGGATGGGCTTGGGAAACGTCGCCAGCGTGCGGAACATGTCGGTTACGGCGGCAATCAGCTTCTGATGCTTGGAAGCGTCGAGAAATTCGGAAAAATCGCCGCCGAGACAGAAGCAACCTGCCAGGCCACGCAGCACCACGACACGCACCTCGTCATTCTCGGCGGCGTCATGGAACGTCTTGGCAAGGCTTTCATAGGCCTTTCTGTCGAGCACCGGCCGGCCGTCATTCGACGACACGGTGACGATCAGCGTGTGGTTGCGCAGTTCGGGTTGCGGGTGCTGGCTCATGGCCGTCCCCGATCTCACGACGCTCGCCTTTGCCCGAACATATCGGGATATCCCCTGGCCAGAACCGGGGCAAAATGATTGCGCCTCGAACGCACCACGTCCAGCGTGTGCTCGTTGAATGTGAGCAGCGTCGCGACGACCTGCTGGTTGCCGTAGGTGCGCTGGTAGCCCAGCGGCGTCGCCAGGAAATGCAGTTGCAATGCACGCAGGACCCACATCGGCTCGAATTCGATGATCACTTTGTCGACGCCGCGCTTCAGCCCCCATTCGACGAAGCCGGCTATCAACTCCGTGCCGACGGTCGAGACGCCGCGACGGCCGTCGCGAAAGCCGGGAGCGACCGCATAACGGGTCAATTCCCAGATGTTTGCACCCGATGGCGGTGTTCCCTCTGAAAGGTCGTTCAATACCTCGGTGAGCAGATGCGGCCGCGTGGTCGGCAACATTCTCTGATAGCCCGCGACTTCGTTGCCTCTGATAACTATCTGATGCACCGCCTCGTCATGATCGAACTGGTCGACCTCGAACCCGTCGGGGCGCCGCAGGTCGTCCCATCCCATCTCGTCGACAAAAATCTGGTAGCGCAGCCGATGGACGGCCTCCCAGAGATGTGGGCGTTCCATCAATTCCTGGGTTGTGAGGGAAAAAAGCATTCGCCGTCTCCTGTTCAAGAGGAAGATACGGCCGGGCATAGACGAGAAAATTACGTGATCACGTAGGCAGGAATTTCTAGGCCGGCACGGCCGACCTAGCTAATATAGCCGCGCCTGATCGCCTCCGCGACTGCCTGCACCCGGTTGACGGCACCGAGTTTGCTTTTGGCGTTAAGAAGGTGTTTCTCCGACGTGTGTTCGGAGATGCCGAGAATCTGCGAAATCTCCCATTCGGACTTGCCGACGGCCGCCCATTGCAGGCATTCGCGTTCGCGCGGCGTCAGTTCGATGTGGTCGATGGTCTTGTTGGCCATGGTGTGGAGTTGCATGGCGCGGCCGACCGCATAGGTCGACACCAGCGACACTAGGCCGAACTCGGCCGCCGACAGTTCCACGGCTTCGCCGCCCAGCGACACCATGACGATCTGCCCGTCGAGCGTGATCAGCGGGAAAGCCAGCCCGTCGCGAAGCTTGAAGGCGCCAGCGTCGCCCATCACCTTGCCGCTGCTCTTGTCGATACTGCCGCCCTGCGCCGCATCGCGCCACTGAAACGGCGCCTGCAACTGCTTCATGTGGCTGACCACCGGATCGTGATCCACATAGTTGCGAGCCACGTAGCGCTCAAGCCATTCCACGGGCCAGTCGCAAAGCAGCACATGCTGCTTTTGCTGGCCGGCCGGCGTGCCCGGCTGCGGAACGGTTCCGGCCATCAGCGCGGTCAGGCCGAAATCCGACGTTATGCCCAGCAGCTTTTCGCAAACCGCCGCCGCCGTTCCGGCGTGCTGCAGCTGATCTATGTATTCCAGCGTGCGATCGAACTGACTCATCGCAACATCAACCCCATGTTGCCTCTTGCATTGCGGCCAATGGTCCGTGCCTTATCGGCACTTCGCCACCGACCACGGATTGCAAAGCACTCGCTTCCGGTTGTGGTTCTCGACCCTGGTCCCCCAACCAGGGCAGCCACTGTTTTTGCAAACCCGCCAAACCATATCCTGAAATCGCCGCGTTGAAATCAAAAAGGATTGTGCCTGTGCCGTTTTCGTACCAAAACCGGTGCAGCACGAGTGCGGCGGAGTTTTATCTTGGCGTTCCGGTGGAGGTCCCTGGTCCTGGCGTCGATGCTGATTGGCGCACCGACATTCGCCCATGGGGCACGCGCGGCGGAACCGCAGATGCCGGTACTGTGGGACGCCAAGGAGCGACTGCCAAAGCCGGACCTTTCCGCGCTGCCACGGCTGCGGTTCCTGACGACCACGGATTTCCCGCCCTTCAACTTCCTCGACGGCGCGGGAAAATTGTCCGGTTTCCACATCGATCTGGCGCGCGCCATCTGCGCGGAACTCGGCATCGCCGACAAATGCCAGATCCAGGCATTGCCTTGGGCCGAACTCGAAGGCGCGCTGCGAAAAGGCGAAGGCGAAGCGATCATCGCCGGCGTCGCCGCAACGCCGCAGTCACGCCAGACCTACGCCTTCTCGCGCTCCTATCTGCAGTTCCCCGCACGCTTCATCATGCCGAAGGGCAAGGCGCTGACGGAACCCGTCTTCGACAAACTGCAAGGCAAGCGCGTCGGGGTGATATCAGGCTCGGCGCATGAGCGCATGCTGCGCGACTATTTCAAAACGGTCCAGGTCGTCACGTTCGACGGACCGGAGGCCCTCTACAGCGATCTCAAGGCGGGCAAGGTTGACGCCGCCTTCGGCGACGGCATGCGCTTCGCCTTCTGGCTGGGCGGTTCGGATGCGGCTGGCTGCTGCCGCTTTGCCGGCGGTCCATATCTGGCGCCCGAGTATCTGGGCACGGGAATGGCTATCGCCACCAGAGCGGACGATCCGGCGCTGGCTGCCGCACTCGATTACGCGCTGCAGGAGATATCGATGAAGGGTACCTTTGCCGAATTCTACCTGCGCTATTTCCCGGTCAGCTTTTTCTGATCCGGTTCCGGTCAGATTCTTTGACGCGACAGCAGCGCCTGCCTGTCAGGTGAGCGTGCGCAACCTCGCCTTGGCCGCCTGGGCTATGGCAGCAACGGTCAATGTGTCGAGGTCGAGCTGGCGGCGGATGAGCTGCAATACCCGCACTTCTTCCATGCGCATTTCGAGATCGACGGAGGCCACTTCGAAGGCGGCGGCATAGGCGGTGTCGCGCAAGCGCTCCGGCAAGGCCTCGGCGACGGTCTCGAGCACGCCCTCCAGCCCACCCTTTTCATGCAGCATCTTCCGGCAATCCTGGGCCACGGCAACCAGGCGCTCGTGGTTGAAATCTTCGAATACCGGCCATGAGCGGATGACATCGCCAATCCTCGCCAACTCGACATCGGTCATGTCGCGGTCGGAGGCCGAGGTGATGACCATCAGATAGATCAGGGCTTCATGCGGCGTCGGCAACGGCATTGTTAACTCCTTGAGCGGGTCTCGAAGGTAGGAACGGGTTATCGGCGTCGCAAGGAAAAAGCGGCCCACTCGTTGACGCTCCGGCCAGGCACGCCTAGAGACCGATTGAAAATCCACACTTGCGGTCATGCCGGCGAACGGCTTGGCCGGCGAACAGATCGGCCGACGCACGGCTTGGCCGGCGAAATAATTTGGAAGACAGTACCATGGCGGGATCAAACATCATCGATCTCAATCCCGAGCTGCTCACGGCCGCGGGCGAAAGCAAGGCTTGGCCTTTCGAGGAAGCCAAGAAAATCATCGAGCGCTACAAGGGCGCCGATTTCCCCGAGACAATCCTGTTCGAGACCGGCTACGGTCCGTCCGGCCTGCCGCATATCGGCACGTTCGGCGAGGTAGCGCGCACCTCGATGGTGCGTCACGCCTTCCGCGTCCTGACCCAGGACAAGGTTGCGACAAAGCTGCTGTGCTTTTCCGACGACATGGACGGCATGCGCAAGATACCCGACAGCGTGCCCGATCGCGCGGCATTGGAGCCGCATCTGCACAAGCCGCTGTCTTCGGTCCCTGATCCGTTCGGCGGCGACTATGCGAGTTTCGCCGACCACAACAACGCGATGCTTTGCCGTTTCCTGGATACGTTCGGCTTCGACTACGAATTTGCCAGCGCGACGCGATATTACAAGTCGGGCCGTTTCGACGCGATGCTGCTGCGCGCCGCCGAACGCTACGACCAGATCATGGCGGTGATGCTGCCGACGCTCGGGGCAGAGCGGCAGGCGACCTACAGTCCTTTCCTGCCGATTTCACCAAAGAGCGGGCGTGTGCTTTACGTCCCCATGAAGCATGTGGACGCCAAGGCCGGGACCATCACCTTCGACGACGAGGGCACCGAAACCACGCTCTCGATCACCGGCGGCAAGGTGAAGCTGCAATGGAAGCCGGACTTCGGCATGCGCTGGGCAGCACTTGGCGTGGATTTCGAGATGTTCGGCAAGGATCACCAGACCAATGCGGTGGTCTATGACCGCATCTGCGACATTCTGGGCGGGCGGGCGCCGGAACATTTCGTCTATGAACTGTTCCTGGACGAGAACGGCCAGAAGATATCGAAGTCGAAGGGCAACGGCCTGACCATCGACGAGTGGCTGACCTATGCGCCGACCGAGAGCCTCGGGCTCTATATGTACCAGCGGCCGCGGCAGGCCAAGAAGCTCTATTTCGACGTCATTCCGAGGGCCGTGGACGAGTATTACACCTTCCTCGCCGCCTATCCGAGGCAGGATTGGAAGGAGCGGCTGGGCAACCCGGTCTGGCACATGCACGACGGCAACCCGCCCGCGGTCGACATGCCGGTACCGTTCTCGCTGCTCCTCAATCTCGTCAGCGCCTCAAACGCGCAAAACAAGGATGTGCTGTGGGGCTTCATCTTGCGCCACGTGCCTGGCGTGACGCCGGCGACCCATCCCGAGCTCGACAGGCTGACGGGCTATGCGATCCGCTATTTCGACGATTTCGTGAAGCCGACGAAGACATTTCGCCCGGCCGATGCCGTCGAGCGCGAGGCGCTGGAGGCGCTGGAGGCGGCACTTGGCACACTGCCGGCGGGTGCCAGCGGCGAAGCGATCCAGAACGCCGCGCTCAACGTCGCCCGCAAGGTCGAACGGTATCAGGATCACTCCAAGCAGAGCCCGGAAGGCGGTCCGGGCGTTTCGGGCGCCTTCTTCCAGATGATCTATCAGGTGCTGATCGGCCAAGAGCGTGGCCCACGCTTCGGATCATTCGCCGCGCTCTACGGCGTGGCCGAGACCCGTACGCTCATTCGGAAGGCGTTGGCTGGCCAGTTGGCTTGAGGTTGCCGTCGACCTCCTCCAGGATCGAGCCCGGCGCCTGAGGCGCCGGGGCTGAAACCGCCGGCACGGACGGCACACCCGACAGATTCGGTGCCGGGCCGAAAATACCCTTCCTGGCGCTACGCGCCTTTTCGCCGGCATCGACATAAGGCCCGCCCTTGGCGGCGCGCGCCCAGCCATTTTCGACCAACCATTGACCGATATCCTGCTTGCCGATCCGGCATTCAGCCCCAATCAGGTCGCGTCCGCCCTCGGGCGGCACCGTGCAGGCCACCGCGCGACCGCGCAGGAAGGCGCGGAATGCCGTCCGCGCCCGAACGCCGCACGGCCAGGATTTGCCGTCCACGGTGCAGGTCTCGTCTTGCCGGACGACATCGATGCCGGAGACCGCGACCGAATACCCTTTCGCCTCGATCAGCCCGGCGGCGGATGCTACCGGCTGGAACAGCTTTGTGCCGTTCCAGTCATCAGGCATTTTCGGCTTGGGCGGCATCGCGAGCGCCAGCTTGCTCAACGGTTCGCGCGGCTCGACCCGCTGGAGTTCCTCGGAAGGCAGATCCGGCGGCGCGATCGTTTCGGGATCGATCGCCCTGGAATGCGGCGCCGGCTTTGGCGGCTGCGGTACAGATATTGCAGACGTGGCCGGCTCTTCGGGCACAGTTCCGGCACCCTGTCGCGCAATCGTATCGGCGCCCGGATCGATCTGATCCACCGTGACGACACTGTCGCTTCCTTTCAGCGTGCGACCGCCGGCGACGACCAGGGCCGCCATCACGGGGACCATCACAACCGCCAGGACAAGATAAGGGAGTCGCACCCGCCGTACCTATTGGCTTGCCCAGACAATCCGCGCCACCCATTCGACATCGTGCATGGGGATCTCGCGGTCCGGATGATCGAGATTGAGCGAGACCAGCGCGATCGACTTCGCCGTCTGGCGTTCGATCACCTTGGCCATCACCTCACCGGCGGTGGTCTTGACGACAACGCGATCGCCCTTGCGGGTGACCGCGCCCGGTTCGACTATGAGGACGTCGCCATTGCGATAGAGCGGCAACATGGAATCGCCTTGCACCTGCAGCGCATAGGAGCTTTCGGTCGATTGCGCCGGCAGTTCGATCAGATCCCAGCCCTGTCCCGCCGGAAAGCCGGCATCGTCGAAGAAGCCGCCGGCGCCGGCCTGGGCAAAGCCGAGCAATGGCACGGCGCGCTTGTGAGCCGGCGGAACGTCGGGTCCGGTCCGGCCTTCGATCAAGTCGGTGAATTCGTCGAGCGAAGCGCCGGTCGCCTCGATGATCTTAGCCAGTGATTCGGTCGAGGGCCAGCGCGGTCGGCCATCCGACGACACGCGTTTGGATTTGTTGAAAGCGGTCGAATCAAGCCCTGCCCGCCGCGCCAGACCCGAAGCCGAAAGCGAATAACGCTCGGCAAGAGCATCGATGGCAGCCCAGACGCGGTCGTGCGTGAGCATGTCGTGCTCCCTTTCGAACAGGAAAAAATGCCTTTTTCCTTCTAACCCTCGAATGCCGGTTTGTCCACAGGCCGCGCTCCACCACCCATGCGTTTCCATCAGCTGCCGTCCGGGTTCAATCGACGCCCTTGGCCAGATTGCGCAAACCTTGATGCGACGTCATGAAGATCCGCTCCGATTGCGTCAGCGGTCGCGGGTTTACCGCGCGGCCAAGCGCCGCCACGACATCGTTGATGTCGAGAAATCGGCGAGCCTTGCGATCGTAGACGCCGGCCGTCGTCAGAATCAAGGCGGCCGTCTCGCCATTGTCGAGGACGAAACGATGCTTGCCGATGACCTGGGTGCCTTCCCAGGTCTCGATCGAAGACACCACTTCGAAGCGACGCCACAGCCTGATCTCGCGCGCATAGACCGACTGCAACCCGCCCATCATCGGCGCCCAGCCATTCTTGCGCGCCAGCGCGATGAGGCCAGCGCGGACAAACAGGTCGATGCGGCCGAGATCGGCCAGCATCATGTAGCGTGCATTGTTGAGATGGATATTGAAATCGATGTCGGTCGGCAGGCAGCGAAAAACCAGCCGGCTTTCACCGCCCATCGCATAGGGACCACGGCTTCGCGTCGTGGCCAGCATGCGCGCCATACGCGCCCAGACATACATTACAGCGCCGCTCGCCCTCTTGGACGCGCAAAGGACGCTGTGACACTCTCGATTTTCCCCATGCGTCAGGCAGCCTGCTTGACGTCACCCTTGGCGTAGGGATCGAAGCGCTGGTAGAAAGTTTCGCCCTTCTCTGCCAAGTCGAGCAGCAGCTTGGGCGCCTTGAACTCGGCGCCGTATTTCTTCTGCAAGGTCTTGGCGATCCTGACGAACGCCTTGGCACCGATGCCGTCGATATAAGACAGCGCCCCGCCGGTGTAAGGCGCGAAGCCGAAAGCCAGGATCGAACCGACATCCGCCTCGCGTGGATCGGTGACGATGCCCTCTTCCATCACGCGCGCGGCCTCCAGCGCAATGGTGACCAGCAGCCGCTGCTGCAGCTCCTCATAGTCGACTTTTTCGGGCGCGAGCTGCGGGTAGAGATCCTTGAGCCCCGGCCAGAGCTTCTTCTTGGCCGGTTTTTGCGGATAGTCGTAAAAGCCCTTGCCGTTCTTGCGACCGAAGCGGCCGTGCGCATCGACCATAGTGTTGATCAGCGCCATCTGCCTGGGATCGACTGCCTTGTCGCCGAGGTCCCTGATGGTCTGCTTCATGATCTTTTGCGCGAGGTCGATAGCCGTCTCGTCGGTCAGCGCCAGTGGTCCGACCGGCATGCCGGCGGCCTTGGCCGCATTCTCGATCATGGGTGCGGGCACCCCTTCGATCAGCATCTTGTAGGCTTCCGACATGTAGCGCAGTACACAGCGGTTCACGTAGAAACCGCGCGTGTCGTTGACGACGATCGGCGTCTTCTTGATAGCGCGCACGAAGTCGATTGCCGTCGCCAGCGCCTTGTCGCCAGTCTTCTTGCCAAGGATGATCTCGACCAGCATCATCTTGTCGACGGGCGAGAAGAAATGGATGCCGATGAAATTCTTAGGCCGCGCTGAATTCTTCGCCAGAGCTGTGATCGGAATGGTCGAGGTGTTCGACGCGAAAATCGCCGACGATTTCAGCACGGCTTCCGCCTGTTCGGTTGCGTTCTTCTTGACGGCCGAATCCTCGAACACCGCCTCGACCACCAGATCGCAGCCCGCAAGATCGGCATAATCGGCCGTCGGCGTGATCAGCGACAACAGCTTTTCCTTCTCCTCGGGCTTGGCGCGGCCTTTCTTCACCTGGTCCGAGACCAGGCTGTCGGAATGCGCCTTGCCCTTTTCGGCCGACTCCAAATCTCGGTCGAGCAGCACGACCGGAATGCCTGCCTTGGCGGTGACATAGGCGATGCCGGCGCCCATGAAGCCGGCGCCGAGAATGCCGATCTTCTTGAACCTGGTTTCCGGCACGCCGGCCGGGCGGCGTGCGCCCTTGTTCAGTTCCTGCAATGACACGAACAGCGAGCGGATCATCGCCGCCGCTTCCTTCGTCTGCATGATCTCGGTGAAATAACGCTGCTCGATGCGCAAACCGGTGTCGAACGGCACTAGCAGGCCTTCATAGACGCATTTCAAAATAGCGGCGGCGGCCGGATAATTGCCATGGGTCTCGCGGCGCAGGATGGCGATGGCCGGCGGCCACAGATTGGCGCCCGCCACCGAATAGATCGGACCGCCAGGAAGCTTGAACCCCTTCTCGTCCCACGGCGCCACCGGCTTGAGGCCGTTTCTGATCATCGCCTTGGCTGTCTCGATCAGTTTGGCCGGCTCGGCGATTTCATGGATCAGGCCCATCGACTTGGCCTTTTGCGGCGACAGTGTCTGGCCGGAGGTCAGCATCTGCAACGCCTGCTGCTGATCGGTCAGCCGCGGCACGCGCTGAGTGCCGCCGGCACCCGGGAAGATACCGACTTTCACCTCGGGAAGCGCCATCTTCACCTTGTCGCTATCGGCTGCGACACGACCATGGCATGCCAGCGACAGTTCGAAGGCACCGCCCATGCAGGTGCCGTTGATTGCCGAAACCCAGGGTTTGCCCGAGGTTTCAAGCTTGCGCCACAGGCCGCCCATACGGCCGGCATTGTCGAACAGCAATCTGGCCGCCTTCTCCGGATCCTTGGCCTTCTCCCTGGCGAAGACCGTCAGCATCTTCTGCAGCATGGTCAGGTCGGCGCCGCCGGAGAAGCTGTCCTTGCCCGAGGTGATCACCGCGCCCTTGATGCCCGCGTCGGCCACGACCTGGTCGATGATCCTGTCGAACTCGGTCATCACCTCTTCTGTGAAGACGTTCATCGAGCGGTCGGGCATGTCCCAGGTGACCAGCGCAATGCCGTCGGCGTCAGTGTCAACCGTGAAGTTTGTGTAGGTCATGTCTTTCTCCTTCAGGCCGAAAATCAGACGCGCTCGATGATGGTTGCGGTGCCCATGCCGGCGCCGATGCACAGTGTCACCAGCGCTGTGTTGAGATCGCGGCGCTCAAGTTCGTCCAGAACCGTGCCGAAGATCATCGCGCCGGTGGCGCCGAGCGGATGGCCCATGGCAATCGCCCCGCCGTTGACGTTGATCTTGTCGTGCGGGATGTCGAAGGCCTGCATATAGCGCAGCACGACCGAGGCGAAGGCTTCGTTGAGCTCGAACAGGTCGATGTCGGACAGCTTCATCTTGGCGCGCTTCAGGAGCTTCTCGGTGACGTCGACCGGCCCGGTCAGCATCAGCACCGGCTCCGAGCCGATATTGGCGAAGGTGCGGATGCGCGCGCGTGGCTTCAGCCCCATTGCCTTGCCGGCTTTCTTCGAGCCGAGCAGCACGGCGGCGGCGCCGTCGACGATGCCGGACGAATTGCCGGCGTGATGGACGTGGTTGACCTCTTCCACTTCGGGGTGCTTCTGCACCGCGACCGCATCGAAGCCGCCCATTTCGCCAGGCATGACGAAGGAGGGATTGAGCGACGCCAACGACTGCATGTCGGTCGAGGGCCGCATGTGCTCGTCATGGTCGAGGATGGTGAGGCCGTTCTGGTCCTTGATCGGAATGACGGAGTTCTTGAAGCGGCCGTCTGCCCAGGATTTTGCCGCGCGCTTCTGGCTCTCGACCGCATAGCCATCGACGTCGTCGCGGGAGAATCCATACTTGGTGGCGATCAGGTCGGCCGAGATGCCTTGCGGCACGAACCAGCCGGGCAGGCCGACAGAAGGATCCATGAACCAGGCACCGCCGGAAGCACCCATGCCGACGCGCGACATCGATTCGACACCGCCGGCAATGACGATCTCGTCGGCGCCTTGCGCGATCTTGGCGGCGCCGAAATTGATGGCATCGAGACCGGAGGCGCAGAAGCGCGAGATCTGCATGCCTGGCGCCTTGGTGTCGTAGCCTGCCTCGAAGGCGGCGGCGCGCGGAATGACCGAGCCCGCCTCGCCGACCGGATCGACGCAGCCGAAGATGATGTCGTCGACATTGCCGGTGTCGAGCCCGTTGCGATCGCGCAGCGCCTCGAGTGCCTTGGCGGCAAGCCGCACCGCCGGCACCTCGTGCAGGGAACCGTCCTTCTTGCCTTTGCCGCGCGGCGTGCGCACCGCGTCATAGACATAAGCGTCAGTCATCTTCTTGCTCCTTGGGTTTACCGAACGCAGCTCAGAGCGAGCGTCCGATCAGCAATTTCATGATCTCGTTGGTGCCGCCGTAGATGCGCTGGACGCGAGCGTCGCGGAACATGCGGGCAATCGGATATTCATTCATGTAGCCATAGCCCCCATGCAATTGAAGGCATTCGTCGACGACTTTTCCCTGCAGGTCGCTGAGCCAGTATTTGGCCATCGACGCCGTCACCGGGTCGAGGCCGCCATCGATGTGGCGGGTGACGCAATCATTGTAGAAGACGCGGCCGATGGTGGCTTCGGTCTTCAGCTCGGCCAGCTTGAACTGGGTGTTCTGGAAATCGATGATCGCCTTGCCGAAGGCCTTGCGCTCCTTGACATAGTCGATGGTCAGCGCCAGCGCCCGCTCGATCATGGCGATGGCACCAGTGCCGATCTGCAGCCGCTCCTGCGGCAGCTGCTGCATGAGTTGGACGAAGCCTTGCCCTTCCTCGTGGCCGAGCAGGTTGGAGGTCGGCACGCGCACGTCGTTGAAGAACAGTTCCGACGTGTCGTTGGCCTTCAAGCCGATCTTGTCGAGGTTGCGGCCGCGCTGAAAGCCTTCGACCTCGTCGGTCTCGACGACGATCAGCGAGGTGCCCTTGGCACCCTTCTCCGGATCGGTCTTGGTGACGACGATGACGAAGTTGGCCAGCTGACCATTGGTGATGAAGGTCTTGGAGCCGTTGATCCGGTACTGGTTGCCATCCTTCTGGGCGCGCGTTTTCACGCCTTGCAAATCAGAGCCGGCCCCCGGCTCGGTCATGGCGATGGCGCCGATCAATTCGCCGGTGGCGAGCTTCGGCAGCCATTTCTTCTTCTGCTCCTCGGAGCCGTAGTGAAGGATGTACGGGGCAACGATCGAATTGTGCAGACCGATGCCGAAGCCGTCGACGCCGACATGGCCGATCGCCTCGATAATGGCGCTCTCATGCGCGAAGGTGCCGCCGGAGCCGCCATATTCCTCCGGCATCGAGGCGCAGAGCAGGCCGGCCGCACCGGCTTTCAGCCAGCTCTCGCGGTCGACCATCTCGTTCTTCTCGAACTCGTCGTAGCGCGGCGCGATTTCTTCCGACATGAAGCGTGTTGCCATGTCGTAAAGCATGCCGACCTCATCCGCCGCCCAGGCGGGCTTCGGCAAAGAGAGCACTTCGGCGGGATTTGTCGCCACGATTTCCTCCACGTATCGACAGGCAGAAAGGCTAACGAGATTGAGCTTAGAATGCTTCGGCCGGGAGAGCCATCAGCGTATCGGCGCCGCTCGAAATGCGCGCGAGGTGCGCCGAGGTCTCCGGCATGATCCTCTCCATGAAGAAGCGCGCCGTCACCACCTTGTTGTCGTAGAAGGCCACGTTGTTTTCATGGGAAGATTGGGAGCCGTTGGCGCCGGTCTTGCCAAGTGCCGTCTTTGCCATCTGGCCCCACATGTAGCCCAGCGCGACAAGGCCGAAGAGATGCATGTAGTCGGTCGAGGCGGCACCCGCATTGTCGGGTTTCGCCATGCCGTTCTGCACAAGCCACATGGTTGCCGCCTGCAAATCGTTGAGGCCCTTTTTCAAGGCCTTGGTGAAAAGCGCCATCTTCTCGTCGGAGCGGTTTTCCTCGCAGAATTCGCCGACCTCCTTGAAGAAAGCCTGCGCGGCGCGGCCGCCATTCAAACCAAGCTTGCGGCCGACGAGATCCAGCGCCTGGATGCCGTTGGCGCCCTCATAGATCATGGCGATACGTGCATCGCGCACGAACTGGCTCATGCCATGCTCTTCGATATAGCCGTGGCCGCCGAACACCTGCTGTGCCGCGACAGCGTGGTCGAACCCTTTGTCGGTGAGCACGCCCTTGACCACCGGCGTCATCAGGCCGGTGTAGTCGTCTGCCGCCTGGCGGTCCTTGTCGTCACCGGAGCGATGCGCGATGTCGGACTTGATCGCGGTCCAAAGCGCCAGCGCGCGGCCGGCCTCGTTGAAGGCTTTCATGGTCATCAGCGAGCGGCGGATGTCGGGATGGACGATGATCGGATCGGCCTTCTTGTCCGGCGCCTTCGGCCCCGATAGCGAACGGCCCTGCAAACGATCCTTGGCATAGGCAACGGCGTTCTGGTAGGCGATCTCCGACAGCGACAGGCCTTGCAGGCCGACGCCGAGCCGCGCCTCGTTCATCATCGTGAACATCGCCTTGAGGCCGCCATTGGCCTCGCCGAGCAGTGTGCCTTCGGCTTCGTCATAGTTCATGACGCAGGTCGAATTGCCGTGGATGCCCATCTTCTCCTCGATCGAGCCGCAGGAAACGGCGTTCCTTGTCCCCGGATTGCCCGAGGCGTCCAGCTTGAGCTTTGGTACGATGAATAGCGAGATGCCTTTCACGCCTTCCGGCGCGCCCTCGATCCGGGCCAGCACCAGATGGACGATGTTGTCCGACATGTCGTGCTCGCCGGCCGAGATGAATATCTTCTGGCCTGAAATCCTGTATGTGCCATCGCCGTTCGGCACCGCTTTCGTGCGCAGCAGGCCGAGATCGGTGCCGCAATGCGGTTCGGTCAGGTTCATGGTGCCGGTCCAGGCGCCTTCGACCATCTTCGGCAACCATTTGGCCTTCTGCTCGTCGGTGCCGTGGGTGATGATCGCCGCGATCGCGCCTTGCGTGAGGCCCGGATACATCATCAGCGACATGTTGGCCGAGACCATGTATTCGGCGACCGCCGTGTGCACCGCATAAGGAAGGCCCTGGCCGCCGAACTCGACAGGCGCGGCCAGCCCCATCCAGCCGCCTTCGCGGTACTGGTCGAATGCTTCCTTGAAGCCTTTCGGCGTCGTCACCGAGCCGTCATCATGACGGACGCAACCTTCGATGTCGCCGACGCGGTTGAGCGGATGCATGATGTTCTCGGCAAGCTTGGCGCCTTCGGCGAGGATTGCTTCCAGCACGTCGGGCGTCGCATCGGAAAATCCGGGAAGATTCGAGTAGCGCTGGTAGCCCAGCACCTCGTTGAGCACGAACAGCGTGTCCTGGACCGGAGCCCTGTATGTCGGCATGCTTTTTCTCCACCCTGCGGACCTGATCCGAAAGCCGCCGAAATCACGGTCAGGCAGCATGCGGACCCATGTTGAAATCGAGATAGCAAAAATTGACGTTTGCGTAAACGTCAATTTTCCGCGACGAGATTTCCGCTCGGGCGCCGCGCGCATAGCAGCTTGGCAGGCGCCATACCGAGCAACATTGAAGGGTAATGCGGGAGCAAGACAACAAAAAAGCCGCGCGGCAGGCCACGCGGCTTTGATAGTCAGCTGTCCGACAGTGTCGGAATCAGCCGATCGGCTTAGCCGGCGACGCTCGCCTGCGGTGCCGAACGCTCGGCCAGCATCTGGCGCACGGCCGTCATCGAGCCGCTCAGCTCGTTGATGGCGTCGTCGATCAGCGCCCGCTGCTTCTGCAGACGGGCAAGCTGCTTTTCCGACTTGTCCAACGCAAGACGCAGCTGTTTGGTGTTGGAACCGGTCGGGTCGTAGAGATCCATCATCTGCTTGACGTCGCGCAGCGAGAACCCGACCTTGCGGCCGAGCAGGATCAGCTTCAGCCGGGCCTTGTCGCGACGCGTGTAGAGACGGGTCGAACCGTCACGCTGCGGGTTGAGCAGGCCCTTGTCTTCATAAAAACGCAGCGTGCGCAGCGTCACGCCGTATTTCTTGGCCATCTCGCCGATGCGGACAAGGTCCTCGCCGGCTTCGGCAGGTACGTTATTGGTATTGGCCGCGGTCTCGCCGGCCGAGATAAGCTTCATGGTCACTGGCTTTCCCCGTCTGGTGGCGTCGCGGTCCTGGACCATGCGTCGCCTGACTGAAAGCGGGGGCGTGCCTTCAGCCGTGGTTTCGACAAACAAATCGCAAACGGCACACTCGATGCGCCTTTTACGTTTACGTCAATTCTATACCGATAGCCGCCGCATGACGCAAGGGCGTTCAGTGAACGGTGCTTTATGCCGCACGCAGACGGCGACAATCACTTCCTTGCAACTTCTTAAGCTTGGTTAACGCGTTGTTTACTACGTTGGGCGAAATGTGCGCATGTCGGCTACCCGTGGTTATCCTGTATCGAACTTTTCACGGTTTTTCGGAGCGCGGGCGAAACCCCGGGAAGCTTGTCTTCCACCGTTGCAGGCAAGCGCGGTCGCCTTCGTTCCGACAGGGACTTGGGAACTGGTCGCAACCGGCCAATCTGAAAGACGGACGCACCTATGAACAGCAAGCGGTCCTATCTCGACACACTCAACGCCGGCAGGCAGCGCAAGCCGCAGACCACGCTGGAGCAGTTGAACCGCTCGTTGGAGACGCTGGAACAGCGCCTGGAGCGGACGCGCGAGGACACGATGGGACGTCCCGATCCGCGCTATCCCGCGACCGATCCGCGCTATCCCGCCGCTCAGGCCACCGGCCAGCAGCGCTGGTACGAAGATCCGCAGCCGACGCCACGCGCGAAGAGCCCGTCGCAGGCTCCCACCTTCGAGCAGAACTATCAGGCAATTGCCCGCGACATCGACCGCGTGCGCGGCCAGGAAGACGGCGTCGCCATGGTCGGCAAGATCGCCGGCGAGCTGCGCGGCATGCGCGAGGAACTGCGCCACCAGATGACGGCCGGGCTGCAGCGCGAATTCGAGGTCCTGCGCAAGGATATCGACCGCGCCTTCCAGTCAAACGCCAAGCCAGGCGCCCCATCGGGTGTCCTGGCCAAGGGCAGCGCCGAACTCGGCGTCGAATTCGAACGGCTTTCGGGCGCCATCCAGACGCTTGCCGAGAGGAGCGACGACCGAAGCGTCAACATGCTGCGGCTTGAGCTCGAACAGGTCAAGGCGGCGCTCGACACACTGGCGCGCGAGGAGAGCGTCCAGAAGGTCGACCGCCGCTGGGACGATTTCGATCGCCGCTGGACGGCCTTCGAGGACCGTGTCGACGCCGACCAGCGCAAACGTTCAGGCGACCCCGCCCTTTCGGCGCTGACCGACCGGCTGGAGCAGATCAGCAACGCCGTCAACAACCTGCCTGAATCGCTGTCGCTACGCTCGCTGGAGGAAAAGGTGCGCACGCTGGCCGGCGCAGTCGATCACTTCGCCAGCCGGCAGGACAATCGCGGCGGCGACACGCTTGCTCTGATCGACGAGCGGCTGGACGAGATTTCCCGCGCCATCGTTGCGTCGACCGTCGCGGCACAAGCCAATTCAGTCGACCACGAAGCCTTCGCGCGCATCGAGAAGCGGATCGATTCGCTCGCCAAGCAGATCGAGGAGGTGGCGCAGGATCATCCGGGCAACGCGGTGATGGATCGGCTGGTCACGCTGTCAGGTCGGGTCGACGAGCTCGCCGGCCGCGCCAACCTGCCCGAGCAGGCGATGGAACGGCTGGCCAAGCAGATCGCGCTCATCGCCGACAAGATCGACCAGGCGCCTGCCATGCCCGACGCCGACTATATCTTCCACGGGCTGGAGCAGCGCTTCGACGTGCTGTCGGGCATGATGGAACGCCGCCAGGGCGACGCCATCGAACAGGGCAATATTCTGTTCCGCGATCTCGAACGCCGGCTGGACGAGGTCGCCGACCGGCTGGACCAGCGCATGCCGCAAGTCGACAGCGCCGGCATCATGGATGCCATCGACGCCCGCTTCACCGCGCTGGCCAAGCGGATGGAGACACGCATTCCCGATCCCGCCGGCGAAGCGGCGATCCGCGGCCTGGAGAGCCGGCTCGAGGACATTTCGCGCCGGCTGGATGCGTCGGCCGCGCAGGTCGCCGGTATCGATCCGGCACTGATCCGCAGCTTGGAGGCACAAGTTGCCGGCCTCTCCGCCCATCTGTCCAAGCCCAGCACTCCGCTGCCGGAGTTCGAGGACATCAGCCCGCGCCTCAACGAAATCGAAAAGGCGTTGGCGGGCACCCGCGATTCGATCCTCGGCGCGGCACGCGACGCGGCCGAAAGCGCGGTGCGTTCGTTGGCCGGTTCAGACGCCAACACGACCGCCGTTTCCGGCCTTGCCCAGGACCTGAAGACGCTCGAGACGCTGACGCGTCGTTCCGACGAGCGCAATTCGAGAACCTTCGAGGCCATCCACGACACGCTGCTCAAGATCGTCGACAGGCTGGGCTCCCTCGAGACCAGCGAACCATCCGAGGCGGTAAGCGAACTCCTGGACACACGGCCGGACGAGGCGGTCGGCAGGCGCCGCATGCGTGCTGCCAAGATGGCGGTGGCAGCGCCGTCGATGGACATCGATGAGCCTGTTCCGTTGACCGGGGACATCGCCGATCTCGATGGCCGCGCCGCCGCCTCGCTGCGCAGCGACCTGGGCACGCGAAGCGACCTGGGCACGCGCAACGACCCGGGTACGCGCAGCGACCTGGCTACGCGCTCACCCGCCGAAGCCGCCGCTGCGGCCGCCATGGCCGCGCTCGGTTCCGACGCGCTCGCCGAAAAAGGCGAGCCGGCAAGCCGCCGCAAGTCGATGTTCGGCGGGCTGGCACGCGCCTTCAAGGGCAAAAAGGAGGCCGACGTTCCGCCGCTGGCCGGCTCGGCGCCTACCGCCGACGTTTCGAGCGTCGATCTCGATGAGCCGCTCGATCCGAAAGTGGCCAATCGCCCGCTGGAGCCCGGCTCCGGTGCGCCTGACCTCAACGCCATCATGAAGCGTGTACGCGATGAGCGCGGGCAACCGGCAAAGCTCAGCGGCGGCGACGCCGCGAAATCGGATTTCATCGCGGCGGCCCGGCGCGCCGCGCAGGCCGCCGCTGCCGAGGCCGATGCGTTGAAGCGCCAGTCGACAATGAAGGGGCCGGTGAAGGCGCTCAGGATCGGCGACCTGCTCAAGGCCCGGCGCAAGCCGATCCTGATGGCGGCGGCCGCGATCATGCTGGCGCTTGCCGGCCTGCAGCTCGGCAAGGCGTTCTTCTCCGACCCCACCCAGGTGGCGAGCAGCGACCCGGCGCCGATCGTCGCCTCGCAACCGGTGGAAACGGCTTCCGCCGACGCCTCAAGCCGGCCGAAGACGGAAGCCCACCCCGCGGCCACGGACAGCGCAGCGGCCCAGGCCGTCAGGCAGGCCGAGCCATCCGCGCCGGCAACAAAGGACGATATGGTTGCGCAGACCGCCCTGGTCATGCCGTCGGACACCGACGCGATGCCGGTCGCAGCGCCGGCGGTCGAGACTGCCCAGACTGCGGCTTCGGCCACACCTTCCGGCCAGGGCGCAACCGCCTCGGACACTATGGCTTTGACCGAACCTGCCGCCGTTGCTCCAATCTCTGCCGCCCCACCTTCCGCTGGTCCGAGCTCTGCCGCTTCGGCGCCGGCCGCTGCCGCGGGCACGCAAGCGACGGATGCCCACACCGCCACGGAGCCGACCGCGGCAGCGGCCACGGATACCACCGGCGCCGTTACGCCCGCGGGCAACTCCGCGGTCACCGCCACGGCCGAATTCGACATTCCAGCCGATGCCGGTCCGCCCGCCTTGCGCGATGCTGCCGGCGGTGGCGACGCCAAGGCACTGTTCGAGGTCGGCTCGCGCTACGCCGAGTCGCGCGGCGTCAAGGAAGACATGGCGGCAGCGGCAAAATGGTACGGGAAATCGGCGGAACTCGGCTTCGCGCCGGCCGAGTACCGCATCGGCAATTTCTATGAGAAGGGCATCGGCGTCGCGCGCGACATCAAGAAGTCGAAGACCTGGTACCAGCTCGCCGCCGAACAGGGCAACGCCAGCGCCATGCACAATCTGGCGGTGCTGTTCGCCATGGCTGCGGACGGCGTGACCGACAATGAATCGGCGGCGCACTGGTTCCAGGAAGCCGCCGACCTCGGTGTCAAGGACAGCCAGTTCAATCTCGGTATCCTCGCCGCCAAAGGCGTCGGCATGAAGCAGAACCTGGAGGAATCCTACAAATGGTTCGCGCTCGTGGCCAAGACCGGTGACAAGGATGCGGCGGCCAAGCGCGACGAGATCGCCAACGCGCTGCGGCCCGAGCAGCTCGAGCGCGCGCGTGCCGCGGCCGAATTGTGGAAGGCCAAGCCGCTCAACGCGGCAGCCAATTCGGTCGACATTCCCGAATCCTGGCAGGATGGCACGCCGCAGACCACCGCCAGTATCGACATGAAGAAGGCGGTCAAGAACATCCAGCTCATCCTTAACAAGAACGGCTACGATGCCGGCGGCGCGGATGGCGTCATGGGCGAGAAAACCAAGACCGCAATCATCGCTTTCCAGACCGACAACAAGATGCCGGCCACCGGCACGGTCGACGAGAAACTTGTCAGGGCATTGCTGGCGCGCAAATAACGGCAGAAGCGTCGCTTCCACGATGCTCTTGCCACACATTTGCCTGTTAACAGATTGAGATGGTTTTGTTTCGGTGGCGTGGCGTGGTTTGACTTGGCCACGTTGCCGGCGCAAGAACGATAAGGCTTTTCGGTGGAGACGTCCGCAACGGACGGCGCCGTCGGCAGGCAAACCGATCGAGACTGACGGGTGGGCATCTATCTCCCGATTGCGGAAATTTCCGTCAACGTCTTCGTGCTGCTGGCCATGGGCGCCGCGGTGGGTTTCCTGTCGGGCATGTTCGGCGTCGGAGGTGGTTTTCTCATCACGCCGCTGCTGATCTTCTACAACATTCCACCGGCGATCGCGGTCGCAACCGGCGCCAACCAGGTCATCGCCTCCTCCTTCTCCGGCGCGCTGTCGCATATGAAGCGGGGCACGCTCGACTTCAAGCTCGGCGGGGTGCTGCTTGCCGGCGGCGTTGTGGGGTCCACCGGCGGCATCTACGTCTTCGCCTTCCTGCGCAGGCTCGGCCAGCTCGACCTGTTCATCTCGCTGCTTTACGTCGTGCTGCTCGGCACCGTCGGCGGGCTGATGCTGGTCGAAAGCATCAACGCGCTGCGCGCCACGCGCAGCGGCGCGGCACCAGTTCTGAAGAAATCCGGCCAGCACAACTGGATCCACCGCCTGCCGCTGAAGATGCGGTTCAGGGCGTCGAAACTGTTCGTGAGCGTCATCCCGGTGCTTGGCCTCGGCGCCGGCATCGGCTTCCTGTCGTCGATCATGGGTGTCGGCGGCGGCTTCATCATGGTGCCGGCGCTGATCTATCTCCTGAAGGTGCCTACCAATGTCGTCATCGGCACCTCGCTGTTCCAGATCATCTTCACCTCCGCCTATACGACGCTGGTGCATGCCACGACCAACCAGACGGTCGATGTGATGCTCGCCTTCCTGCTGATGGCGGGCGGCGTGGCAGGGGCCCAATATGGCGCCAAGGCCGGCCAGAAGCTGCGCGGCGAGCAACTGAGGGCACTGCTGGCGCTGCTGGTTCTGGCCGTGGCCATCCGGCTTGCCATCGGCCTCTTCGTCACTCCGCCAAACCTTTACTCGCTGTCCGGCGTGGGCCTCGACTGATGAAGGGCCTGAGAACGCTCGCAGCCGCCAGTCTCCTGTCGCTGATTGCGGCCGCCGCGCCGACGAAGGCGCAGACGCCCCCGACGGAAGGCATCCAGATCGGCCTTTCCACCGACGCGGTGTCGATCACCGCCGGCTTCTCGGGCGCCGACCTGACCATTTTCGGTTCGCTGGAAAATCCCGATCCGCTGGTCGCGCGCCAAGGGCGCTACGACGTCATCGTCGTGCTCGAAGGGCCGCCCAAGCCGGTTGTGGTGCGCCGCAAGGACCGGGTGCTCGGCGTCTGGGTCAATCTGGAGTCCGAGACATTCGAGAACGTGCCGGTTTCCTATTCGGTGGCGACGACGCGGCCGCTACAGGACATCACCGAACCGAACAGCTACAAGCAGCTGTCGCTCGGCTCCTCCAACCTCTACATGCAACCCGCCGATGCCGGCGACAGCCCGGTGACGATCGAGGAATTCACGGCTGCCTTGCGTGAGCGCAAGGCAGCCGCCGGCCTCTACAGCGAGAATGTCGGCGGCGTACAGTTCCTGTCGCAGAACCTGTTCCGCGCCACAGTCCGGCTGGCGCCGAATGTGCCGGTCGGAACCCACAAGGCGCGCGCCTTCCTGTTCAAGAGCGGCCTGTTCATCAAGGAGAGCTCGGCCCAGCTCGAAATCCGCAAATCCGGTTTCGAACAGTCGATCTTCCGCGTCGCCCACGACTACTCGTTCCTCTACGGCTTCTTCGCGGTGTCGCTGGCCATGATCACAGGCTGGCTCGGAAGGCTGATCTTCCGCAAGGACTGAGGCTTCCAATCCTGTGGCACGGGCCTCCCAAAAAGAGGTTTCCCTTTCGCCGATCATGCTATAGACCGCCCCTCCCAGCCCGACGGGCAAACACGCACATTCAATCTGGCAGAGCGGTCCGGGTCGTCCGGACGACAGCGCGCGCTTCCACGGCGGCGCCTGCCGGGGACAATCACAGGAGGCTGCGGTGCGACCAGCATTCGCCGGCATCGACTTCGGCACTTCGAATTCAACCGTTGGCGTGGTCCGCAACGGGCAGCCTCGTCTCGTCGCGCTTGAAGACGGCCAGGCCACGCTTCCAAGCGCGGTGTTCTTCAACTTCGAGGACAACCGCACCTGTTTCGGCCGCCACGCCATCGCCAACTACACCGACAACGTCGAAGGCCGGCTGATGCGCTCGCTGAAAAGCGTGCTCGGCAGTTCGCTGGCCCATGAAAAGACGCGCATCAAGGCGCGCTCCATCGGCTTCATGGAGATCATCGGCCTGTTCCTCGGGCATCTCAAGGAGAAGCTGGAGAACGACGCCGGCGATGTGGTCGAGACGGTGGTGCTCGGCCGCCCGGTGCAGTTCGTCGATGACGATGCCGAAGCCGACGCGAATGCCCAAGGCGAACTCGAAAAAGCCGCTCGCGCCCAAGGCTTCAAGAACATCGCTTTCCAGTTCGAGCCGATCGCGGCGGCACTCGACTATGAGCAGAAGGTGACGCGCGAGGAACTGGCGCTGATCATCGACATGGGCGGCGGCACGTCGGACTTTTCGGTCGTGCGCGTCTCGCCGGAGCGCTCCCGGTCGCCGGACCGCAAGGACGACATCCTGGCCAGCCGGGGCGTCCACATCGGTGGCACCGATTTCGACCGGCTGCTGAGCATCGCCCATGTCATGCCTCGGCTCGGCTATCTCACCCCGACCAAGGATGGCAAGCGCAATCTGCCGGCCAGCTACTTCATCGATCTCGCAACATGGCAGCGCATCAACCTGGTCTACACCGCCAAGGCGATGACGCATCTGCGCCAGATCCGCTACGAGGCCGAACGTGCCGACCTGGTCGACCGCTTCATCGACATCGTCGAGCACCGTTATGGTCACGCGCTGGCTGCACTTGTCGAGAAGGCCAAGATCGAGTTGACCGACAGACCGTCGGCTCAAGTTGCGGTGAAGCTGCCCGGCGCCGCGTTCGCCGCCGAGATCACAAGCGGCGGGCTGGACGCCACGATCGCCAGAGACATCGAGCGGGTCACCGAAACTGTGACGCAGACCATCAAGGACGCGCAAGTCAAGCCATCAGACATCACCGCGGTGTTCCTGACCGGCGGATCGACCGCGATCCCTCTGGCAAGGCGAGAGATCCTGTCGCTGGTGCCGCAGGCATCCGTCATCGAAGGCGATATGTTCGGTTCGGTCGGGCTTGGCCTGGCACTCGATGCGCAGCGAAAGTTCCGCTGATCCTGCTAGGCAGTGTCGCTTCCAAGGGTTTCGGCGCCGAGATGTGCCTTCAGTGCGATCTGAGCCAGGCTTTCCTGGCGGTCGCGATGGGTGATCATGGCGAAGTCGCGCTTCGGCAATTCGAGCGGCACGGACCGCAGACTGCCTTCGGCCACGGCGCGCCCGACGACGAGTTCCGAAATGATAGTGGCGCCGGCGCCCGCCTCGACCGCCTGGCGAACCGCCTCGTTGCTTGGCAGCACCAGAAACACCTGCAAGTCCGCGAGTGAAATCCCCTCGCGGCGCGCCAGATCCTCCAACACCTCGCGCGTGCCCGAACCGCCCTCGCGGATGATCCAGCGCAGGCCTCTGATATCGGGACGGCCAGGTGCGATTTCGGCGATCTCGGGATGCGAGCTGGCGACGACCAGCACCAGCCTGTCAACATCGACCTTGGCGCGGCGCAATATGTCCGATTCGGTGCGCCCTTCGACCAGGCCGAGATCCGCCGCGCCGTCGAGGACATTGGCCTCGACCTGCCTTGTGTTGCCGATGGTGACGCTCAGCCTGACGGCGGGATAGGCTTCGTGGAAGGAAGCCAGCCGGCGCGGCAGCCAGTAGCTGGCGATGGTCAGGCTGGCGGCGATCGACAGGCTGCCAGCCACCGTCTGCGAGACATGCTCCAGCACGTTGCGGGCCGCGGCGGCTCGCTCAAGCACGGCCTTGGCCTCCGGCAGGAACCGGTGACCGGTCTGGGCGAGCTCGATATTGCGGCCGACCCGGTTGAACAGATGGACACCGTGCTGTTCCTCAAGCGCGCGAATGGCGGCCGAGGCCGCCGACTGGGAAATGCCCAGCAACTCCGCCGCCTTGGTCATATGGCCGCGCTCGGCGACAGCTACGAAAATCCGCAATTGGTCCAGGGTCATGCGCGCATTAAAAACCAATATCGATCGAATTTACAAGAACAACTGATTAGACGGATCGATCGCTTTATTCTACCTTTTCACGCGAAGTTAGAAAAAATTCGCCAGAAGATCGCAGAGAACAGAATGGTCGGGCGGTTCAAATCCCTGCTTGCGCATTGGACCCGCGGCATTCGACGGCGACTGGCCGGCGATCGCTATCATCCGGAAGAACATTACATGCGCGGTCCCGGGCCGAAGACGCGAGCCAAATCCACCGGCGGCGTGGGCACCGCCTGATCATGACGCAGGGACTGCTTCGCGGCGCGAATTCGGCACCATCGCAACGCCCGCTTGCTGACACCAGCACACCTGATGAAGGCGACGGCGTCGACACGTCGCCAAGCGTTTTCGACAGCGTCGCCAAGACGACCTGCTACATGTGCGCCTGCCGCTGCGGCATCGACGTGCACATCAAGGACGGCAAGATCCGCTACATCAACGGCAACAAGGACCATCCGGTCAATCGCGGCGTGATCTGCGGCAAGGGCAGTTCCGGCATCATGCAGCACTACAGCCCGGCCAGGCTGAAGAAACCGTTGCTGCGCACCGGCCCGCGTGGCTCGGGCGAATTCCGCGAAATCGAGTGGGAGGAAGCGTTCTCGATCGCTACGGAGCGGCTCTCGGCCATCCGCCGGACCGACCCGAAGAAACTCGCTTTCTTTACCGGGCGGGATCAATCGCAATCGTTGACTGGCTGGTGGGCGAGCCAGTTCGGGACACCCAACTTTGCTGCCCATGGCGGCTTCTGCTCGGTCAACATGGCGGCCGGCGGTCTCTACACGATCGGCGGATCCTTCTGGGAATTCGGCGAGCCCGACTGGGACAACACCAGATACTTCATGCTGTTCGGCGTCGCCGAGGATCATGATTCCAACCCGATCAAGATCGGTCTCGGCAAGCTCAAGGCGCGCGGCGCCAAGGTGGTGTCGATCAATCCATGCCGCACCGGCTACAATGCTATCGCCGACGACTGGATCGGCATCCGGCCCGGCACCGACGGCCTGTTCGTGTTTGCCCTCATCCACGAATTGCTGAAGGCCGGCCGCGTCGATCTCGATTATCTCCTGCGCTACACCAATGCCCATACCTTCGTCATCCAGGAGCCGCGTGCGGCCGATGACGGGCTGTTCATGCGCGACGGCGATGGCAATCCGCTGGCGTGGGACAGGGTGGCGAAGACACCGGTCCACGCAACCGATCCGGAGGCAAAGCCGGCGCTAACTGGCAATTTCACGATAAACGGGCGCCGCTGCGTTCCGGTATTCCAGCTGATCGCCGACCGCTACCTCAACGAGAGCTATGCGCCCGACGCGGTCGCGGAACGGTGCGGGATTTCCGCGGATACGATCCGCAGGATCGCCGCCGAACTCGCCCATGTCGCCTTCGAACAGACGATCGAACTTCCTGTTGCATGGACCGACTGGGCTGGGCGCCGGCACGAGACGATCAAGGGGCGGCCTGTCTCGATGCACGCCATGCGCGGCATCTCCGCCCATTCGAACGGTTTTCACACATGCCGCGCCCTCCATCTCCTCCAAGTGTTGCTGGGCACGGTGGATGTTCCAGGCGGCTTCCGCTTCAAGCCGCCCTATCCCAGATCGGCGCCACCCGGACCAAAACCGGCGGGCAAGACCACCAAGCCGATGACGCCGCTCGACGGCATGCCGCTCGGTTTCGTCTGCGGGCCAGATGACCTGCTGGTCGATGGGGCGGGCATGCCGACCCGCATCGACAAAGCCTACTCCTGGGATGCCCCGCTGGCGGCGCACGGTCTGATGCACACTGTCATCCGCAACGCCTGGGCCGGCGATCCCTACAGGATCGACACGCTGATGATGTATATGTCGAACATGGCCTGGAATTCCTCGATGAACACCGTCGAGACCATCGCCATGCTGACCGATCACGACGGGGCCGGCAATTACAAGATCCCCTTCATCATCTATTCCGATGCCTATTATTCCGAAACGGTGCCGTTCGCCGACCTGGTGCTGCCGGACACGACATATCTGGAGCGCCATGACTGCATCAGCCTGCTGGACCGGCCGATCAGCCATGCCGACGGCCCGGGTGATGCCATACGCCATCCCGTCGTCGAGCCGGACCGGGACGTCAGGCCGTTCCAGTCGGTATTGATCGAACTCGGCGCCCGGCTCGGTCTGCCCGGCTTCGTCGATAAAGACGGCACGGCCAAGTACCGCGACTATGCCGACTACATCGTCAACCATGAGCGCACGCCGGGCATCGGCCCACTCGCCGGCTGGCGCGGCAAGGACGGCGCCTCGATCGGCAGGGGCGAAGCCAATCCGGACCAGTTGCAACGCTACATCGACAATGGCGGCTTCTGGCATCAGGATTTCGCTGAGGACCAGCGCTATTACAAGATGGCCAACCGCTCCTATCTCGACTTCGCGGTGCAGATGGGCTTCATCCCCAAGGCGGAGCCGATCGTCTTTCAGCTCTATTCCGAGCCGTTGCAGCGCTTCCGTCTGGCCGCGCGCGGCCATGGCCGCGTTTTGCCGCCGGAGGGCGAGCGCCAGCGCATCGAGACCTACATGGACCCGCTGCCGTTCTGGTACATGCCTTTCGAGGAAGCGGTGGTCGATGTGCAGAAATATCGGCTGCACGCGCTGACACAGCGGCCGATGCACATGTATCACTCCTGGGGCTCGCAGAATGCATGGCTCAGGCAGATCACCAGCCAAAACCGACTGTTCGTGCATCATGGGACCGCCGCCGGCCTCGACCTTGCCGATGACGACTGGGTATGGATCGAAAGCATCAACGGCAGGGTAAAGGGACAGATCAAGCTGGTCGACGGCGTAAATGAGAGCACGGTGTGGACCTGGAATGCCATCGGCAAAAGGCGCGGCAGCTGGGGCCTGAAGGACGATGCCGCCGAGAGTAATCGCGGCTTCCTGCTCAATCACATCATCGGCGACCAGACCTCGGCCGATACCAATGGCAAGCGCTATTCGAATTCCGACCCTGTGACCGGCCAGGCGGCGTGGTTCGATCTTCGCGTGCGCATCGTCAAATGCGCGGCCGAGGAAGCCGGCTTCACCGAGCCGCAATTCGAGCGTTTCCAGCAGCCGCCACGTTTCGAGCCGCCGCCCGGCAGACTGAGCTTCGGCGCCGAGTTTCGCGTGAACAGAGAGGCCGCCGAATGACCTGCCTTCCCGTTCACACCGACAAAAAGCTCGGCCTCGTCATCGACCTCGACACCTGTGTCGGGTGCCAAGCCTGCGTCACCGCCTGCAAGGAATGGAACACCGGCGGCCACATGGCACCGCTGACCGATATCGACCCCTATGGCGGCCATGTAGACGGCGTCTGGTTCAACCGCGTGCACAGCTATGAACACACAACCGAGATGGGCGGTCGCACGGTGAATTTCCCGCGCTCCTGCCTGCATTGCGACACGCCGGCCTGTGTCACGGTCTGCCCGACCGGCGCCTCCTACAAGCGGGCCTCGGACGGTATCGTGCTGATCGACGAGGACAAGTGCATCGGCTGCAAACTGTGCAGTTGGGCGTGTCCCTATGGCGCTCGCGAATTCGACACCGATGTCGGCGTCATGAAGAAATGCACGCTGTGCATCGACCGCATCTACAATGACAATCTGTCCGAAGAGGACCGCGTGCCGGCCTGCGTCGCCGCCTGCCCGACCAGCGCCCGGCATTTCGGCGATCTCGGCGATCCCCTGTCGGCCGTGTCGCAACTGGTGGCGGAGCGCGGCGGTGTCGACCTGATGCCTGAGCTCGGCTATCATCCAACCAACAAATACCTGCCGCCACGCGCCCATACGCAGCGCGCCGCATCGGTGGCCGCACCCGCGCTGGAGCCGGTGCGAGCCGAAGGCGGCTTCCTCGGCTGGGTCGACCGCATGCTTTCGAACTGACCTCCATGCATCCAGCCTTTTCTGTCGTCTTCTTCACCGCAGCAACCGGTGCCGGCTATGGGCTGCTGGCGCTGATGGGCGTGCTCGGAGGCTTCCAAATCATCCCGCCCGATTTCTGGTTGGGCCTCATCGGCATGGGCCTGGCGCTCGGCCTGATCACCGCCGGCCTGCTGTCGTCGACCGGCCATCTCGGCAGACCCGAACGCGCCTGGCGGGCGTTCTCGCAATGGCGCAGTTCGTGGCTGTCGCGTGAAGGCGTCGCCTCGGTCGCGACTTTCATTCCGGCAGGCTTGTTCGGTATCGGCTGGGTATTCTTCGGCCGCACCGATGGCTGGGTCGGCATCGCCGGATTGCTGGCGGCTGTTGGCGCCGTCGTCACCGTCTGCACCACAGGGATGATCTACGCATCGCTGGCGCCAATCGCCCAGTGGCACAGCCGCTTCACGCTGCCCGCCTATCTCATCTTCTCGGCGATGACCGGCAGCGTGCTGTTGAATGCGTTGCTGCAGGGCTTTGCCCTCGGTTCGAAAATGCTGGCGGCTTGCGTACTGCTGACCTTGCTTGGCTGGGGCTGGAAGCTGGCGACCTGGCGCCACAACGACCAGATTGAAATCCCCACCAATGCCAACACTGCCACCGGCCTGGCCGGCGGCACGGTGCGGTCGCTGGAATGGCCCCATACCGAGGAAAATTACCTGCTCAAGGAAATGGGTTTTCGCATCGCGCGCAAGCACAGCGCGCGGCTGCGCTGGATCACGCAGCTTCTGGCTTTTGCCTTGCCCGTTCTGCTGCTCGCCGCTTCCTTCGCCTTGTCATGGCCCTTTGCGGCGGTACTGTCCCTGCTCGCCGCAATCGCCCAGTTCGCCGGCATGCTGGTCGAACGCTGGCTGTTCTTCGCGGAGGCGAAGCACACGGTGACGCTCTACTATGGACGTTAAGGTCAATTTGGCCGCAGCATCGAGCTGGAGATGGCGAAGATACGCTCCGCGCCGAGCATGTAAGCCATCAGCGTGTCCAGACGGAACAGCCCGGCATAGGCGCGATCGAGCACGTTGAGCGAACCGGTATAGGCGCCGAAAGCCGGCATGATCATGCGGCCGCCGTCGCCGGCAAAGCAGCGCCTGCGCACCGAGCGGCCTTGTTGCACGATGCGGGCGCAGGGATGGAGGTGGCCCGATATTTCGCCCTCGACCCTCACCTTCGATGGCTCATGCCGGAACAGCAGCGAGCCTATGGCCAGTTCCCGCACGGTCTCGCCGGGCAGATCCGCCGGCGCTTCCGGATCGTGGTTGCCGGCGACCCAGAACCAGTCGCGGCCCGCCATCAACGCCTCCAGCCTTTCGCGAAAACTTGCATGCATGCGCTCGGCGCCGTGGCCATCATGGAAGGAGTCGCCCAGGCTGATGACGATCGCCGGTTGATAATCGGCGATGATGGCCTGCAATCTGAGCAAGGTTGCGCCGGTGTCGTAAGGCGGGATCAGCGCACCGCGCCTGGCCAGCGACGAACCCTTTTCGAGATGCAGGTCGGATACGGCCAGCAGCCTGAACTCGGGAAAATAAAGCACGCCGCGCGGGTCGCAGACCGCACGCTCGCCGGCGATGCCGACCAAGTCGGCCTCGGCGATCAGCGATGCGCGCGCCAGCGAAAAATTCATGTCTCACTCATTCCCGGCCCCATGGCCTCCTCAACCAGTGTCGCCGCATCCATCAGCAGTGTTTCATCGGCTTCGCCGTTCACCGGCATCTTGCCGATCTCGAGCATGATCGGCACGGCGAGCGGTGATATCTGTTCGAGGTTCTTATGCACGATTCGACCCCGGATGCGCGAGAGCATGTCTGCAAGCCTGCTGACATCCAGCAGACCGGTCGCCGCATCGGCACGCGTCGCCTGAAGCAGGATGTGATCGGGTTCATGGCTACGCAGCACGTCGTAGATCAGATCGGTCGACACGGTGACCTGCCGGCCGCTTTTCTCCTGGCCCGGGTGACGCTTCTCGATCAGTCCCGAAATCAGCGCGCAGTTGCGGAAGGTGCGCTTGAGAAGCCAGCTGTCGGCCAGCCAGGCTTCGAGGTCGTCGCCCAGCATGTCCTGGTCGAAAAGTGCGCCGAGCGAAGGTTTGCCAGCCCTGAACATCGTGCCCATGTCGCCCAGAGACCATATGGCTAGCGCATAGTCGGTGGCGACGAAACCGAGAGGCCTGGCACCCGCTCTGTCGAGACGGCGGGTAAGCAGCATGCCGAGCGTCTGATGGGCCAGCCTGCCTTCGAAGGGATAGGCGACCAGATAATACCGATTGCCGCGTGGAAAGGTTTCGACCAGCAGGTCACCGCGTTTGGGCAGCACCGATTTGTCGGCCTGAAACCGCAGCCAGTCGGCCACTTGCTCCGGCAGCTTCTTCCATCGTCGCGGGTCGTCCAGCATGATACGGACCTGCTCGGCAAGATATGTCGAAAGCGGAAACTTGCCGCCGCCGTAGTAAGGCACCTTGGCATCGCTGCCGGGTGCGTTCGACACGAAGCACTCATTCTCGCGAATGCCCTCAAAACGCAGAACTTTGCCGGCAAACATGAACGTATCGCCATGCGTCAGGGTTTCGAGGAAGGCCTCCTCGATCTTGCCGAGAACCCGCCCGCCACGCGAAGCCGAGCCTTTGCTGCCAGCCTGTACGTATCGAACGTTGAGTGCCGGCACCTCGATAATAGTGCCGACATTCAGCCTGTATTGCTGGGCAACGCGAGGATTGGACACCCGCCACAGCCCGTCCTTGTTCAGGCGGATGCGAGCATATCGCTCGTAGTTCTTCAGCGCGTAGCCGCCGGTGGCGACAAAATCGATGACGCGGTTGAATGCCGGCCGATCGAGGCCGGCATAGGGCGCCGCGGTTCGCACTTCCTCGAACAGGTCATCGGCGCGGAACGGCGTGCCGCAGGCGCAGCCCAGCACATGCTGCGCCAGCACATCGAGGCCGCCATTGACCAACGGCGGCGTGTCTTGCGCGCCGAGATAATTGGCGTCGAGCGCCGCCCGGCATTCCAGGACCTCGAATCGATTGGCCGGAATGAGGATCGCCTTGGACGGTTCGTCCATGCGGTGGTTGGCGCGGCCAATACGCTGCGCCAGCCGGCTGGCACCTTTCGGCGCGCCGACATGCACGACCAGATCGACATCGCCCCAGTCGATACCGAGGTCGAGCGTCGAGGTGGCGACGATGGCGCGCAGCGCGTTCTCGCCCATCGCCTTCTCGACACGCCGGCGCTGGGCTACGTCAAGCGAGCCGTGATGCAGTGCGATCGGCAAGGTGTCTTCATTGACCCGCCACAATTCCTGGAACAGCAGTTCGGCCTGGCTGCGGGTGTTGACGAACAGCAGGGTGGTCTTGTGGCGCTTGATCTCGCGGTAGATTTCGGGCGTGGCGTAGCGCGCCGAATGTCCTGCCCACGGCACCCGCTCTTCCGAATCGAGGATCGATATGTCGGGCTTCGCACCGCCAGTGACGACGATCAGTTCGGCCATATCGCCGGGTGGATTCTGGCTGACCAGCCAGCGCCGCAATTCATCCGGCTCAGCCACCGTCGCCGACAGGCCGATTGTCTGCAGGCCGGGGACAAAACTGCGCAGCCGTGCCAGGCCGAGCGCCAGCAGATGGCCCCGCTTCGACGTCACCAGCGAATGCAACTCGTCGAGCACGACGTAGCGCAGGTCCTCGAAGAAGCGTCTCGCATCGCCTGCCGCAATCAGCAGCGCCAGTTGCTCGGGCGTGGTGAGCAGGATGTCAGGCGGTACCAGCTTCTGCCGCTGGCGTTTGTGCGCCGGCGTGTCGCCCGTGCGCGTCTCGATGGTGAGAGGCAGCCCGATCTCTTCGACCGGCTTGCCGAGATTGCGCTCGATATCGACGGCCAGCGCCTTTAGCGGGGAGATGTAAAGCGTATGGATGCCGCGCTGCGCCTGACCGGGCCTTCGCCTTGGCCGGCCGGCCAGTTCGGTCAGCGAAGGCAGGAATCCGGCAAGCGTCTTGCCGGCGCCGGTCGGCGCGATCAACAGCACCGATTGCCCTGCCTGGGCTTTTGCCAGCAATTCGATCTGGTGAGCGCGCGGCGACCAGCCCTTCTGCCCGAACCATCTGACGAATGGCTCGGGCAGGACGACGGCGGCATTCTGGTCGGCGAGGCGCGGCTGCTCTGTCACCCGCCAGACGTAGCGCGGCGGCAGTCAATCGCCAAGAAGAATCGGAACAAAAGGGGATCGGGCGTTCTAAGGCCGCCTGAACCCGGTCGGGCCGCCGTAGAGATATCCGATACGGGCGACGGCGTCCTTTAGCCCCTCGCGCGACACCAGCATGGTGTGGCCATTGGCATGGATCATGGTTTGAGCGTCGGTCATGATAGCGACATGGCCCTTCCAGAACACCAGGTCGCCGCGGCGCAGTCCCGAGAAATCAGGACCCGGATCGAGCGGCTCGCCGATGGAAGCAGCCTGCATGTCGGAATCGCGCAGCACCTCCTTGCCGGTCATGCGCATCGCAAGTTGAACCAGGCCCGAACAGTCGATGCCGAAGCCGGAAACGCCTCCCCACAGATAAGGCGTTCCAAGAAAGGTCTCGGCAACCGCAACATAATCGGCGGCAATTTCGCCGACCGGTCGCACATGGCCGGCAATCAACGTTTCGCCGGAGGTCAGCACGGCATAATGCGTACCGCGCGTTTCGGTGGTCCCCGTCACCGTCACGGTCGATCCCATCGACAGCTGTCCCGCGATCGGAAAGCGCAGATCCGGTCCGGGATAGAGAAAGGTACGGGGCACAATGACGACGTGGGTGGGCGTATGGTTTCGTCCGCCCAGGCTGGTTTCGGCGACATAGCCGACATAGCCGTCCCGTTCGGCCTGGACCCAAGCCCAGCCCTCGGCCTCCTCGAAGACCAGGACGTCGTCGCCGAACAGGATCTGCGTGTTGACGCCGGCATCCGGACGCGGTGCCTTGCGGACATCGGCCACGGGTGCAGCGACCCGCGCCGGCCGACCGGCGACGAAGCGGTCGGCGGCGACCTCCCCCTTCAAACGCGCGTCGGCGAGATCGGAGCGGAAAGCGTGAAGGCGTGCATCCCTGGCAGTCAAATCGGCAACTCGGTCAAGATTGGTCAATCAGATCGGCAGTTCGTGGGCTTTGGCAATGATAACATCGCCAAACCGCTCGACAAAGAGCGCGCCCTCGACGGTGCGCTTGATCAGGACATTGCGCTTGTCGAGTTCGTCGCGATGGCGCGACACAAGCTTCAATGCACCCATCGTGTCAAGCGCCCGGGTGATCACCGGTTTAGTGACGTTGAGCCGCGCCGCCAGCCCGCGCACCGTGTGCGGCGGCGGATCGAGATAGATGGTGAACAGGATCGCCGTCTGGCGCATGGTGAGGTCGGGCGCGTCGTCACGCACCTGCGACAGCATCACTTGCTGCCACAGTCGCAAGGCCTGGCTCGGGCGCATCGCTATCGACATCAACCCAGCATGACGGCAAATTGTTTCGGTTCCGTTTCAGTCTCGGCGTTCTTGTTGGACCATGATCTCATCCGAAAACCGGCTCCCACTTTTCGGGACCATGGTCTTGTTGGACCAGGATCTTATCCGAAAACCGGGTCCCTTTTGGGGATCATGATCAGCCAAAGCGTTTCGAGATGATCCGCTCCAGCGCGCGAATGCCTTGCGCCTCGCCGCCGGCGGGACCATGCGGACGGTCAGCGGGGTTCCAGGCGAAGATGTCGAAATGCGCCCAGCTCGGCGTCTTCTCGACAAACCGCTTGAGAAACAGCGCCGCGGTGATCGAACCGGCGAAACCGTCGGTGGTTACGTTGTTGATGTCTGCGATCTTCGACGACAGCTTTGCATCGTAGGGCCGCCACAGCGGCATGCGCCACAGCGGATCCTCGACGGCGACGGAAGCCGCCGCCAAGTCGGACGCCAGTGCTTCGTCGCCAGTGTAGAAGGGTGGCAGGTCGGGGCCAAGTGCAACACGCGCCGCTCCGGTCAGCGTCGCCATGTCGACCAGAAGCTGCGGCTCCTCGTCGTCGGCCAGCGCCAGGGCGTCGGCCAGCACCAGCCGTCCCTCGGCGTCGGTATTGCCGATTTCGACCGACATGCCCTTGCGGCTCGCCAGCACGTCGCCGGGCCGGAAGGCGTTGCCGGCGATCGAATTCTCGACCGCGGGAATGAGCACGCGCAGCCGCACGTTGAGCCCGGCAGCCATGATCATCGAGGCCAGACCCAGCACATTGGCGGCGCCGCCCATGTCCTTCTTCATCAACAGCATGCCGGATGAGGGCTTGATGTCGAGACCGCCCGTATCGAAGCAGACGCCCTTGCCGACCAGCGTCACTTTCGGTGCGCCCTGCTGTCCCCATATCATGTCGATCAGGCGTGGCGCGCCGAGGGACGCACGGCCGACGGCATGGATCATCGGGAAATTCTGCGCGAGCAGATCGTCGCCCTTGATCACCGAGACATGGGCCTTGTGGGCTCCGGCCACGGCCCGCACCGCCCTCTCCAAATCATCCGGTCCCATGTCGCTGCTCGGCGTGTTGACAAGGTCTCGCGCCAGGAAGACACCATCGACGGTGCGGCGAACCCGATCTGCATCGGCGCCGGCCGGCAAGGCGAAGCGCAGCGTCTTGCCGGGTTTCTTGCCATAGCGGGTGAAGACATAGCCGCCGAGCGCCAACGCGATTGCCGCAAGTTCCGGCTCGGCCGGCGTGGAGGCGAAATGCCAGTCGCCTTCCGGCAGGGCTTTCGCCAGCGCTCCGAGAGCCAGCGCGTCGTCATCGTCACCCATGCCGAACAAGGCACCGCCGAGCGTTCCGTTTTCGCCAGGCAGAGCCAGCGTCCTGCCCGTCTCGCCGGAGAAGCCGTTGGCCCTGGCCCAGGCGATCGTGGATGGCGGCAGGCCGGCCGCTTCCAGACCATTCTTGGCAACCAGATGGACCGGCAGCGCGCCTTGCAGTTTCTTTTCGACGAGTTCGACAGGCATTCGATGTTCTCCTGCCGACCCACTGCGAGTCGGCGTTTCTTAACTCTCCGTTAGGGTTAACAGAATATTTCTGCGGGAGGGAAGACGGCCATGCAATGGCCGCGCATGAATGGAGGCCCGGTGCCGATGCCGACCAACCGCACGATGAACACCGGGAGAAGGCGGTTCGTCACCACGGCATTGATGCTGACGCTCGCGGCCGGCATCGCCGGCTGCGGGACCAGCAAGCTCACCACCGGCTCGATCGGACGCACCAACGGCAAGCCGCTGGAAACCATGTCGGCCGGAGAACTGCACAACGCCACCGGTGCACTTGGCCAATCCTACGCCAGGAACCCGAACGACAGGCGGATCGCAACCAACTTCGCCGCCGCGCTGCAGATGGACGGCGATGCCGACCAGTCGCTTGCGGTGATGCGCAAGCTGGCCATCGCCTATCCCAAGGACCGCGACGTGCTGGCCGCCTACGGCAAGGCGCTGGCCGCCAATGGTCAGTTCGAGGCGGCGCTCGACGCCGTGCGCCGTGCACAGACGCCGGAATATCCCGACTGGAAACTGGTGTCCGCGGAGGCGGCCATTCTCGACCAGCTTGGCCAGAAGAACGATGCCCGCCAGCTTTACCGCAAGGCACTCGAACTCAAGCCGAACGAGCCCTCGGTTCTCTCCAATCTGGGCATGTCTTATGTTTTGGAAGGCGACCTGCGCACCGCCGAGACCTATATGCGCTCGGCCTCCCAGCAGCCGAATGCCGACAGCCGCGTGCGTCAGAACCTGGCGCTCGTGGTCGGCCTGCAGGGCCGGTTCGACGAAGCCGAGAAAATTGCTTCGCAGGAGCTCTCGCCCGAACAGGCGCAGGCCAATGTCGCTTACCTCAGGCAGATGCTGGCTCAGCAGAATGCCTGGAGCCAGCTCAAGGATCAGGACAAGGCGAAGCCCGCTACCAACTGACGCGTGATCCTGCCGATACGGTGAAAAGCCGCACTGCAATGCAGGTGCGGCTTTTGTGTTCGTGCAAGGTCTGGTCGCGGCGTTACTGGGTACCTGACGCTGCCGCCCCTGA
Organism: Mesorhizobium sp. M0587; assembly: GCF_040320945.1. NCBI lineage: Bacteria > Pseudomonadati > Pseudomonadota > Alphaproteobacteria > Hyphomicrobiales > Phyllobacteriaceae > Mesorhizobium > Mesorhizobium sp. M0587. Next base: position 30,639 of record NZ_JAMYQP010000029.1, on the reverse strand, counting down.
ATGATCGCCGAAGATACCGCGTTGGCTGACCTGGATACCGGCGGGGCCCAGGATGATAGCGAAAAGCACCGGCAGGAAGAACAGGATCATCGGCACGGTGAGTTTGGGCGGCAAGGCGGCGGCCTTCTTCTCGGCGGCGTTCATGCGCATGTCACGGCTTTCGCTAGCAAGCACGCGCAGTGCATGCGCCACCGGCGTGCCGTAGCGTTCGGCCTGGACAAGCGCCTGCGACACCGACTTGACCGATTCCAGCCCCGTGCGGCTGGCCAGGTTTTCGTAAGCCTGCTTGCGCTCCTGGAGATAGGAAAGCTCCGCATTGGTCAGGATGAACTCTTCGGCCAGCGCCACCGACTGCGCGCCGATCTCGTCGGCAACCTTGCGCAGCGCGGCTTCGACAGACATGCCCGACTCGACGCAGATCAGCATCAGGTCGAGGGCATCCGGCCATGCCATCTGAATCGACTGCTTTCGCTTGGTGGCGCGGTTATTGACGTAGACGATCGGTGCGTAGAAACCGGCATAGGCAACGAGGACGCAGACGAACAGCCTGATGATCAATGGCTTGTCGGGCAATCCACCGAGCACAAATATGTAAACCAGGGCCAACGCGAAGCCGACAAACGGTAGCACGAGGCGGAAGAAGAGAAAGCGCGTCAGCGGGTTCTGTCCGCGGAAACCTGCGACCTTGAGCTTCTGCAAAGTGCCCTCGTCAGCCAATGCGCGCCGCAGATCGAGCCGGTCGACGATGTTGCGCATGCCGATCGACTGTTCCTCGCGCAAGCCCTTGCGGCGGCGATCCGCCTCGCTTGCAAGCCGCGCGCGCTGCCTAGCACGCAATTCGTCGCGCTCCAGCGCGACCGACTTCATGCGCGCCTTGAGCTGGTTTCCGCCAAATGCCGGCAGCAAGGTGAAGACCGTCGCGAACACGGCGATGCCGACCAGCAGCGCGATCAGGAGGCCGGGATCCGTGAGTGATTTGATGACTTGTTCGGTCATGCCGCGGCCCTAGACTTCAAAGTTCATCATCTTGCGCATCACGAGGATGCCGATCGACATCCAGACGGCGGAAACCCCCAGGATCAGGTTGCCAACGCTGGTGTTGAACAGCGGCATCAGGTAGTTGGGGCTGGAGAGATAGACGAGAAACGCGACGATGAAAGGCAGCGCGCCGATGATGGCGGCGGACGCCTTGGCTTCCATAGACAGTGCCTGGACCTTGGCCTTCATCTTCTTGCGGTCGCGAAGCACGCGCGAAAGATTGCCCAGCGCCTCGGAGAGATTGCCGCCGGCCTGGGATTGAATCTGGATGACGATGCCGAAGAAGCTCGCCTCCGTGCAAGGCATGGTTTCGGGCATGCGCAAGGTCGCGTCGGGAATCGACAGGCCCATCTGCTGGGAATCGACGATGCGGCGAAACTCGCCCTTCACCGGCTCGGAGGATTCGTTGGCGATCAGGCGCACGGCATCGTTCAGCGGCAGGCCGGATTTGACCGCACGCACGATGATGTCGAGCGCATTGGGGAATTCGTTGAGGAATGCCTTGACGCGGCGGGCGCGGCGAAAAGAAACGAACCAGCGCGGCAGACCAAGGGCGCCCGCCATCAGAACGCCGGGCAAGACAAGCAGCGGCGTACCGGCCATATAGGCCACTACCGTCAGCGCCAGGCCGCATACGGCGGAGTAGATATAGAAACGTTCGATGGGAACCTTGAGACCGGCTTGACGAAGCTGAGCTTTCAGCGGTGGCCTCTTGACGGCGCTGTCCTTCGTTCTCTGCTTCTCGTCAAGGTCCTTCAGCGAATCCTGAACTGACTTGCGCCGCTTGGCAGCCTCGGCCACACGGTCGCGCGAGGCCTTGACAATGGAGCGATCCGTCTCGGCGGTCTTGATCGTTTGAAGCCGCTTGCCGGCCTGCTTCTCATTGGTGATCCGGTTGAACAGGAATGCATAAGCGACCGCGCCGGCGCTGAAGCCGGCGAGCGCGATAAACGCCAATACGGTGCCGTCAATTCCAAACATCGACCAAAACCTTCACGCCTGTGCATGCGTCAGTCAGCGCGTTTCTCCATCGCCTCGAGCGCAATGGCGAGGCGCTGGTCTTCGCCATAGTAACGAGCCCGGTCCCAGAAATGCGGGCGGCCGATGCCGGTCGATACATGCTCTCCCAGCAGCCTGCCATTGGCGTCCTCGCCCTTGATATTGTAGAGGACGATGTCCTGCGTGATGATGACGTCGCCTTCCATCCCGATCACCTCGGTGATGTGGGTGATGCGGCGCGATCCGTCGCGCAGGCGCGCCGCCTGGATGATCACGTCGATCGAGCCGACGACGATTTCGCGCACGGTTTTTTGCGGCAGCGAATAGCCGCCCATGGCGATCATGGATTCGATGCGGTTCAGGCATTCGCGCGGGCTGTTCGAGTGGATCGTTCCCATCGAACCGTCATGGCCGGTGTTCATAGCCTGCAGAAGGTCGAACACCTCGGGTCCGCGCACTTCGCCGACGATGATGCGCTCGGGCCGCATGCGCAGGCAGTTCTTGACCAGGTCGCGCATCGTCACCTCGCCTTCGCCTTCGAGGTTGGGCGGACGGGTTTCGAGGCGCACGACGTGCGGCTGCTGCAGTTGCAACTCGGCCGAGTCCTCGCAGGTGATGACGCGCTCGTCGCGGTCGATGTAGTTGGTCAGGCAATTGAGCAGCGTCGTCTTGCCCGAGCCGGTGCCGCCCGAGATGACAATGTTGCAGCGAACGCGGCCGATGATCTTGAGAACTTCGGCTCCCTGCGGCGAGATGGCGCCGAACTTGACCAGCTGATCGAGCGTCAGCTTGTCCTTCTTGAATTTGCGGATGGTGAGTGCTGTGCCGTCGATGGCGAGCGGCGGCGCGATGACGTTGACGCGGGAACCGTCGGGAAGACGGGCGTCGCAGATCGGGCTGGATTCGTCGACACGGCGGCCGACCTGGCTGACGATGCGCTGGCAGATGTTGAGAAGCTGCTGGTTGTCACGAAAGCGAATGCCGGTCTGTTCGACCTTGCCGTTGACTTCGATGTAGACGTTCTTGGACCCGTTGACCATGATGTCGGCGATGTCGTCGCGGGCGAGCAGCGGCTCGAGCGGCCCATAGCCCAAAACGTCGTTGCAGATGTCCTCGAGCAGTTCCTCCTGCTCGGCGATCGACATCGCGAAATTCTTGATCGCGATGATATCGTTGACGATGTCGCGGATTTCCTCGCGCGCGCTTTCCGGGTCGAGCTTGGCGAGCTGTGACAAGTCGATGGTGTCGATGAGCGCCGAGAAAACCTGGCTCTTGGTGTCGTAGTAGGTTTCGCTCTTCTCACGCTGGGCTCGCCGTGGCTCCGGTGCCATGGGCGGCGCCTCGACCGCGCGGCGAGCCGGCGGCGCCACAGCTGCGCTGGACTGAAGCGGTGCCGGGGGCCGGTCAAGGACCGCGGTGTCCACCGAACCCGCGGCTGCCGGCGCGGTCGGCGCCGGTGCTGGCTGGCGGAATTCCGGCTTGAACCGGTTGCCGTTGTCGTCGCCTCTTTTACCAAACATGGTCGACTACCGATCTCACTGCCAAAGCGTCATTTCTTGCGCGAGAACTTGCCCAGCAGATTGCCGAGGCCAGCTTTCTTTTTCGCCCTTATTTCACTGCGCCCGGTCAGCACATGGGCGATCTCGTTGATCATGGCGACAACCGGATTCTTGGCATCCATTTCGCCGAGCATGCGTCCGTTATTGGCGGCGTTGCCGAACAGCACCGGATCAAAGCCGATGACCGACATCGCCGACAGACCGAGCGGCTCGGCGAAGTCGGACGGTGAAATCTCCGGGCGCTTGGGGACACCGGCCTGGTTGATGATCAGCTTCGGCGGCGGGTCGTTGGGACGAAGTCGCTTGAGCATGTCGGCAAGGTTCTTGGTGTTGCGCAGATTGGCCAGTTCCGGCGTTGCCGTGATGACGATCTCGTCGGCCTTGACCAAGGTATTCTTGGCCCAACCGGTCCAGACATGGGGAACGTCGAGCACCAGGAGCGGCACGCTGCGCTGCGCGGTATCGACAAGCTGCGCGAAGGCATCGGGATCGAAATCATAGACGCGTTCGAGCGTCGAGGGCGCCGCCAGCAGCGACAGATGCTCGGCGCACTGGGTCAGCAGCCGGTCCAGATAGACTTCATCGATGCGTTCGGGCGAAAACACCGCCTCGGCGATGCCTTGTGCCGGGTCCTGATCGAAGTTGATGTTGGCGGTGCCAAAGGCAAGATCGAGATCGGCAACGACGACCTCGGATTTGAACAAGGTCGACATCGCCCAGGCCACATTGTGGGCGATGGTGGACGAGCCGACGCCGCCCTTGGCGCCGACGAAGGCGATCGAGCGGCCGAGCGGTTCGGCTTCCGGATCGACGAAGATCGACGAAACGACGCTGACGATGTCGGCCATCGACACCGGCGCGATGACATATTCGGAGATGCCGGAGCGGATGAGTTCGCGATACAGACCGACGTCGTTGTAGTGACCGATGACCACCACTTTCGAGGACGGATCGCAGTATTCCGAGAGCTGAGCGAGCTGCTCCAGCAATTGCTTCGGCTCGCTGCGCGATTCCAGCAGGATCAGGTTCGGCGTCGGCGCCGACTGATAGAATTCGATCGCGGTGGGGACACCACCCATATGGACCTTGAGATGCGCCTTCGTCATGCGCCGATCCTCGCCGGCGCGTTCGACCGGATTGGCAACGCCCTCGGTCTCGCAGAATGCCTGGATCGAGATGCGCGGAATCGGCCGCAACGCCTGCATCGCGGCGATGTCCTGCGCCGAGCTGTCGCCGCTGTCCACGGGGGCGTCGTAGGCAAGGTTGCTCATGGTCATGCTCTTTCCGTGACTTCTCTTCCTGGGGCGGCTTAGTAGCTCACTTCCGAATTGCCGAGGAATTCATCCGAAATGCCCCTGTTGCGATAGACGTCTATCACCGCGCCGCGATTTTCCGCGTCGATGGTGGTGGACTTGCGCGGACCGATCAGATCGGCCGGGTTGGCCATCTGGGCGGCAAGATTGTTCTGATAGGAGCAGCCGAAGTCGGCATAGTGCTTGTTTTCCGATGTCTCCGTGAGGTCGTCGGGCCAGCGTCCGCATTTGTCGGTCTGGGCTTTCACCGCGATGTAGGCGACGCGCACCGGAGCGGATATTTCGCTGGAGGCGGCCTGATAGGAGGTGACGACGATCCGGTTGCGTTTGACGCCGCTGGCGACGGCGAGCCGGGCGAAATCGCGGCCGGCCGCCGTCGCGGCGACCTCGTTGGCCGACCCGCTTGGGATCTGGATCGTCAGCGCCGGGGCGGCACTCCTGTCATAACCGTCGAGGAACCCCAGAAGGGTGTCGCGCTGCGAGCCGGTCATGCCGCGGTCGCCGGCGCCGACGGGAAGATCGATCTTCTGATTCTTCTCGGCGATGACGATCGGATGGTTGGTGCGATAGTCGTCCGGAATGGCGCCGACGGTGACGCTGTCGCGATGGGCGCAGCCGGCCAGCAGCGCCGATACGGCTACCGCCAGGACCGGAAGGGCCCGCAGGTGGATCCGCGAACGGCCCGTACGCATCGTCGTGAGGATGGTGCTTGCGTTCAATGCTGACTGAGACATGTCCGCTTCCCCATTCACTTGTAGATGAAGCCGACAACGCCGTGATAGCGGCCGTTGGGCTTGTCGGTCTGCATGGTGCCGTAGACACGATTGACGCGGCCAAGAAACATGCCGGCGCCATCGCTCGGGGCGTTGAAATTGTCGTCCGGCTTGGCAAGGTCGTTGCGCGCCACCGGCCGCGCCAGATAGGGCGTGATGATGATGACGAGTTCGCTTTCGTTGCGGACGAAATCCTTGCTGCGGAACAGCGTTCCGAGCACTGGGATCTTGGCCAGGCCCGGCAATCCTGCGACAGCTTGGCGAATATCGTCCTGGACCAAGCCGGCAATCATCATCGACCCTCCTGACGGCAATTCGACAGTGGTGTCGGCAAGTCTCTTACGGATCGACAAAATCGTCATGCCAGGCGTAGTGATGCTTTGCCTACTTCCCCCTCCTTCGAGGGTCGCCCCACCTGTCGTGGTCGGCTCCGAAACGGACGTTCTGACCTTGAGGCTTATACGCCCGGCCGACAACACAACCGGCTGGAATTCGAGGCCGATGCCGTATTCTATTTTATCGAAACTGTATGTGGTCAGGCCGGTCTGGTTATCAGTCGACACGTTGCTTGAGCGTCCGGTGACCAGATTGTACTCACCACCCACCTTGAATGTAGCCTTCTCGCCGGAAACGGCAGTGAGGGTCGGCTCTGCCAATGTCTTCATGACACCGCTTTGTTCCATGGCATTGATGTAGGCCTGGATACCGTTCCCGATGCCGTCTCCCAGCAACAAGCCGGATGTCTGTGAAATCGGCTTTCCTAAACCCAAGTTGGGCGAACTCGTCGCACCGTAAGAAATGCCGTTGGCGGAGCCGCTGCCAATCATGTTGACGCCGAGCTGCTTCATGACGGAGCGGCTGACTTCGGCGACAGTCACCTTGAGCGTGACCTGGTCGTCGCCGATGATCTGCAGGAGGTTGACGATCTTGCTGGTGCGACGTTCCTGGTCCGGGTTGTCGATGTCGACACCGCTCTGGGCCGAGCCGCCCGCCGCGGTCTGCGAATATTGTCCCGTCGTCGCTTCACCGCCCGAGACGAAGATCGTCGCGAGGTCGACCGCCCGCTTCGCGTCCAGCGGGGTGTCGACGGTTCCTGTCAGGACGACGTTGTCGTTGAGCAGTTCAACCTTGATGGCGGACGTCGGAATAAAGCGCCTGATATAGTCCTCCAGGCCGGCGACATCGCGTTCGACGGCCAGATCCAGGCTGGCGATCTGTTCGCCGTTCGGCCCGAAGACGAAGATGTTGGTCTCCCCGACCGCCTTGCCGAACAGATAGATGCGTCTTGCAGTGCGGGTTACGGCATCGGCAACCGACGGGTTGGCGACAAGAATGTCGTAGGCATCGCTCGGCAGGTCTATGACTACCGATTTGTTGAGACCAAGCTTGACGCGCTGGGTGGCCGTCGTGGCCGTCACTTGCGTACTCTTCGCCTCGACGACGCCCCGCACATTCGTTCCGACCAGCAGCAGGGCGAATGCCGCGGCCACGATCGCAGGCAGTTTACCGCTTAGCTTCATTTCCTTGCCCCTACTTCGGAAACTTCGCCCGACTTGATCAGCCTCACCGTTCCCCTGCGGCCATTGCCGGAAACGAGATAGTCGGCTTGGTCCACGCTCTTTTCCTGGGTGTCGGTGACCGCGCGCAGCGCCAGGGTCAATCGATCCGCCATCTGCTGGGCGACCGTGATGATTTCGGCCTGCTTTGGCGTCAGCTCCAGCGTGGCGGTCTGGCCCACTCTGGTCTTCTTGCCTTCCTCGTCCTCCTGGATGGTCTGGTCGATCGCCAGGACACGGATGTTCTTGAGGATTGTCTCGGTGTTGAAACCGGCGCTGCCGCTGCTGGCGTCGGCCCTGCGGGTCATGATCACATCGACGAAATCGTTTGGAAGGATGAAGCCGCCGGCGGAGGTGTCGGCAGATATAGTCGTGGCCACCGCCCGCATGCCGGAAGGCAGGATCGACGACATGAAGCTCTGCCCCTCGCCGATCAGCTTGGAGCGCCGCACCGGCTCGCCTGTGTACATCGCTACACGGGCGATCGAGCCCTTTAGTTTTTCCAGCGCGTCGGGAGCAGTCGCCTTGGTGATGAAATTCGCGTTGATGCCGTCAGCCGGCCAGGATTGCCAGGCAATGCTGTTCTCGAGCGGGTTGCCCATCGCGACATCGCCCGAGAGCACAAGCACGTCTTGCAGGGCGACCGCGGGAGCTGCGGGGCCGGATTCGACGACGATCGGCGGCGGCGTGGCGACCATGTTTTTCGCGACATAGCCAGCGCCACCTGCCGCGGCTACCGCCACGCCTAGAATAATCAATCGGGATGCTGGCATCTGTCCGAACCCTCGCCCTTGGCAAACCACACAGCCAAGCCGGACTTTGCAGCGGCAATCGTCAAAACAAGGTTAATGTAATGCTTACGATCGTGATTAATTTAAGGTTTACATAAATTAGCTGGATTATGCCGCCACAGGGGTAAAGAGCCTGCCCCGCCTCTCTTCAAAGCCGATGCAGGCAATACAAGTAAGGTAACGAAACTCGGATCGTGTTCAGTTCGCCAGTCTTTCCAGCGCCCACACCATCAAGGGCGAATCCGGATAGGTCAGCAGCCCGCCCAGGCCGAGCGCGATTCCGTAGGGAATGCCGGCCGACTGTTCCGCGAAATGACGCAGGAATGGGTTTTGGCTGGTAAAAACCGCCAGCGGCGACTTCCGGTAGAACAGAATGGCAAGCGTCAGCAAGCCGCCTATGAAGGTCGAGACCACGAGATATTCGACGAGCTGGATGTTGAGTCCCATCCACACGGCGGTGGCGGCCAGCAGCTTGGCGTCGCCACCTCCCATGCCACCCATTGCGAACAGGCCAAACGTCACGGCAAGAACAAGAGCACCGGCCGCGAAATGCCAACCATAAGCTGCCCATTCCATCCCCGTCAGCGGCGCCACCAGCGCGAAGACGACAACCAGCAGCACCGGCACGCGATTGGCGATCGTCATCGACAGCATGTCGGAGATAGCGGCAAACAGCATGCAGAAGGGAAAGACGACGAAGATCAGGGCTTCAAGCATCGGCGCCGTGCCTATGGTTCAAATTCCAATGACGTCAGCCTAGGCATCTTCGATTAACGATTGATGAGGCCTGGAATGAAAAGATGACCGTTATGGGCGGTACAATATGAACTGCATAAAACAGGGGCCGCCACATGGCGGCCCCTGTCCAGAACACAATCTGAGCGTCAAGCAATATGCAGATCAGCCGCCGGTGGTGTTCAAGGTAGTTCCGATGGCGGAGAACTTGGCGTTGATTGCATTGCCAAGGGCGCCGGCGCCGGCGATGATGGCGAGCGCGATGAGAGCGGCGATCAGACCATATTCGATAGCGGTCGCGCCGGATTCGTCCTTCACGAAACGTGCAATGAGATTAGACATTCGAGAGCTCCTACTCCACGTGTTACAGCACTTCCGTCAACTTCTGTGATGGTTGATCGGATGCTGCCAATCTAGGGAGAAGCTCTTTCGATCGGCTTAATAAACAGCCTTACCGATTCGTTTCCGGGCTCCAACATATTGCGTGGTTAACTCCATACTAAGCGCTGGCTAATGTAGTGTTTCCGGGGGCAATGCCTGCAAAAGGTGCGGGTGGGGAGCTTGCGTCCCGAGTGGATCCGGTCATGCGAGCAGCCATGTCGCTCGCTACTTCCGGCAGCAGAGGACCGACTTAACCGTTGGTTCACCAATCTCGTTCATGTTCCGTTGAACAGTCTGCCTTGCGTGGAGCGCGTTGATGGCCGAGCCGAGATTCTCAATCCTGATTGCCGTGCTTCTTGCCGCCGTGAGCTTCACCATGCCCGCCAGTGCCGGCACTGGCATCGAAGTCACCATGAACCAGGCCAAGATCGTGAAATTGTCGCGCCCAGCCGACACGATCGTCGTCGGCAACCCGGCAATCGCCGATGCTTCCGTTCAGGACGCCTCGACGATCGTGCTCACCGGCAAGGGCTTCGGCATCACCAATCTCGTCGTTCTCGACCAGGAGGGTAGCCCAATCGTCGACGCGCAAGTTACCGTCGTGCGGCAGGCGGCTTCTTCGGTTCGCATCTACAGGCGTGCCGAAGTGCAGACGATGTCTTGTACGCCCTATTGCGAAAGTTCCTACAAGAGCGACGCGGAGAAATCCTCCGAAGCCGAGATGAACGTCAGCCGATAGCCGCGCCGTCGGCCGTCGCCCGGGTTATCGACTGGTTAAGACGCTCGCGGCGACTTTAACGATCATCCAAACCGGACCTCAATTGGTTTGCGCTAATGACCTGCCGGAACCGTCTGGAGATGGGCAGGAACAGGACATGAGCAAGGAATTCGGTTCGGCGGATCAGCGCAAGACGAGGCACGCCAGGCTTTTCAAACACTTCGGTCGCGACCGCCGCGGCAGCACGGCTGTGGAATTCGCGCTGCTTGCATTGCCGTTCGCCCTTCTCGTCTTTGCCATCCTGGAAAGCTGCATCTCCTTTGCCGGCCAGGAAGTGATGGCCAACGCGACCGACGACATCGCGCGCCAGTTGCGCACGGGCCAGTTGAGGGCGGTCGACGTCGCCGGGGACAAATTGAAGGGCCTGATCTGCGCGAAACTGCAGGTTATAGTCTCCCAAGATTGCACCAATCAGATGGACGTGGACCTTCGCGAGTATCCGACGTTCGCAGACGCGGCCTCGGCGACCTTCAAGATAGAGGGTAGCAACGTCATATTGATGCAAGGCACCAACTCGCAGCCGTTCGCAAATTCACCAGGCCTGGCAGAATCGAAAAACATGCTGCGGGTCTTCTACAAATGGCCTGTCATGACCGATTTTCTGGCTCAGTCGATGGGCGGCAACAAGACACTGCATTTTGCCTCGGTGACCTGGCAGAACGAGCCGTTCAACAACTGAGTTCGAAAAGCACCAACAAGAAAAAAGGCAGGGCAATGATGCGTGCGGGGGCACATCTGAAAATTGCAGAAATCTGGGGCGAGGCGATAGGCCTCTGGTCCAATCGCAGTGGCGTCGCAGCGGTCGAATTCGCCCTTATCGTGCCTATCCTGCTGGTCATGTATTTCATGACCATGGAAGCTTCGCAGGCCATCGAGACCAGCAAGAAGGTCAGTCGTGTCGGCAGCATGGTCGCCGATCTCATCACGCAACAGCCGACCATCTCCAAGGCCGATCTCGACGCCATCATGAAGATCGGCACCTCCACCCTTCAACCCTACAACCGCTCGGCGCCGAGCATCACCATCACGGCAATAAACGTCACCACCGATACGCCGCCCAAGGTCCTGGTGGCGTGGTCGCGCAAAATGGTCGACGGCGTCTATAGCGTCGGTCCTACCGCAGGCACGACCGCCACGGTCCCGACAACGCTGAGGGTGGCCGGCACTTTCCTTATCCGCGTCGACAGCAATCTGGGCTACGCGCCGATCTTCGGCTGGGCGCCGGACAGCCAACAGAAGCTTGGAATGACCCCCAGCCTGATCAAGAACATATCGATGGGCGAGACCTACTATCTGCGCCCCCGCAGAAGCCTGACGATCCCCTGCGGCGACTGTTGAAGACGTCTATTGTCGGCCACCGCCAGTCGCCACCAACCGCACGATGGCTTCCGCCATCGCGTAATCCTTGGCGTCTACGGTGACAAAACCACCCGAATGCTTCGATTCCAGGAGGTCGTAGAGATCCGGCGTCGTCGATTTGAGGTTGGTCAGGAACACGGTCAACCGATGCCTGGCCTCCGGGTCGAGATCGTTGCGCACCGCGTGGGGACCATATCTCAGCAGATCGGACGTCCACACGGCCTGGAGGGCGGACGGCGAGAGGCCGGCCGCTTCGAGGCGCGCTTGCGTGCCGCCGAATAGTTGCGGCTGGCCATCGGCCGCCGCCCTCACCCAGCCGAACACGGCGTCGGCCCTGCCGTCGACGAGCATCGTCTCGGCCGCCGCAGCCGAATCGGCTTGGACCAGAAACGATGCATCCTCGGCGATCCTGACGTGCTCGGCGGCCAGCCCAGCCAATGGCAAAAGAGAACCGATGCTGTCCGCCGGCGCCATGGCGATCCGGTGGCTTTCCATCGCCGCCAGGCTAGGCACCTTGCCATCCTTCGTCAGCAGCACCGCGCGGATACCGACCGCGCCATCGGAATCGACCGGCGCCACGAGCGGCTCGATGCATCCGCAGCGTTGCAGCGCCGTTGCATAGGCGGTCGCCGAATAGACGGCATACTCGATCCGGGCGTCGGTCTGCGCCTCGATCAGCGCGCCATAGTCGCGCGCGACGACGAACTCCACCTTCATGCCCATCGCATTGGCAAAGGCTTGGGTCAGCAGCGGCAATCCCGGAACGGTGTTGCCGGCGCCGGGCTCTGAGACGATGCCGATGCGAAACGTGCCGACATCGTCGCGCCAGTCGGCCTGGGCGGAGCCAGACCAGACCGCCCCCTGCATGGCCATCAAGACAGCACCCGCCTTCAGCGCAGGTTTCATGACAGGACCGCCGTCTGTCTTCTTTGATCCATGCCCGACATGTGAAGACACTTGTCCTTGTCGTTGCCCCAAAGCCCAGGCACCTTGGGCGACCTGCGCCTGACCATCGCGCCAAGCTGTTGCCGTTTGGTTTGCGAATTGCCAATGCCGCCGTGGAACCCTATGTCTGGATATCCAACCTGGCAACAATGACCCAATGGCGCGTGCTTTCCTCTTCGTCCTGGATTCCTTCGGCATCGGCGGCGCGGCCGACGCCGACCGCTACGGCGACACCGGAGCCAACACCTTCGCGCATATCACCGAGGCCTGCGCAGAGGGCCGCGCGGATCGCGAAGGGCTTCGTCAAGGGCCGCTGTTCGTTCCCCATATGGCCTCGCTCGGATTGGGCGAGGCCGCAGAGACAGCGACGGGGCTGGGCTTCGCCAGCACCGGGACGGATCTGCTCGCCAATGCCTTCCACGGCGCGGCGCAGGAAGTTTCGAGCGGCAAAGACACCCCGTCCGGGCACTGGGAGATCGCCGCCCTGCCGGTGCGCTTCGACTGGGGCTATTTCCCGGACACGGTTCCCGCCTTTCCAGCAGAGTTGACCGAGGCGATCATCGGCGAGGGCAAGGTGCCCGGCATTCTCGGCAATTGCCATGCGCCTGGCACCGAGATCATCGAGCGGTTCGGCGAGGAACACATCCGCACTGGCGAACCTATCTGCTACACGTCGGTCGATTCGGTTCTGCAGATCGCCGCGCACGAAGTCCATTTCGGCCTGGAGCGGCTCTATGAACTTTGCAAGGTGGTGCGCAGGCTGGTCGATCCGCTGAAGATCGGGCGAGTGATCGCGCGGCCTTTCGTCGGCGAAACCAGCGCTACTTTCGAGCGAACGCATAATCGCCGCGACTATGCCGTGCCGCCGCCGGAGCCGACCCTGCTCGACCGGCTGACCGCGCGAGGAAGCCGCGTCATTGCCATCGGCAAGATCGGCGACATCTTCGCCCATCGCGGGATTTCGGAAGTTCGCAAGGCGGCGGGCAACATGGCCATGTTCGACAGGGCGCTTGGCGCGATGGACGACGCAGGCGACGGCGATCTCGTCTTCGCCAATTTCGTCGATTTCGACACCGAATTCGGCCATCGCCGCGATGTTGCAGGCTACGCCGCCGCGCTCGAGGCTTTCGACCGGCGGCTGCCCGAGGCATTCGCAAGGCTGAGGCAGGGCGATCTTCTCATATTGACGGCCGATCACGGCAATGACCCGACCTGGCGCGGAACCGATCATACGCGGGAGCGGATCCCGGTGATCGGCACCGGACCCGGTTTCAAAGGCGGCGACATCGGGCTGAGGACAACATTCGCCGATATCGGCGAGACCGTGGCCGAGCACCTCGGACTGGCGCGCGGTCGCCATGGCACTTCTTTCTACCCGGCGATCGGCGGCCATGCCTGAATTGCCCGAAGTTGAAACGGTCCGGCGCGGGCTGCAGCCGGTTCTGGAAGGTGCCCGCCTTACCAGGGTCGAGGCGCGACGGCCCGATCTTCGCTTTCCGTTTCCCGACCGGTTTTCGGAGCGGCTGAGCGGCAGGACGGTCACGGCGCTTGGCCGCCGGGCCAAATATCTGACCATGCACGTTCAAGACGGCCCGGTGCTGATCTGCCATCTGGGCATGTCGGGCTCCTTTCGCATCGAGAGCGACGACGACAGCGAGATACCAGGCGCGTTCCCGCACGAACGCTCGAAAAGCACGACGCACGACCATGTCGTGTTCCATGTCGAAACCGCGGCCGGAGCCCGATCTCGGGTGATCTTCAACGACCCGCGCCGCTTCGGCTTCATGCTGTTTTCGGAGGGGCTGGCGGAATCCCATCCTATGTTGGCCGGCCTGGGCGTCGAGCCTACGGGCAATGCGCTGGACGGAGTGCTGCTCGCCTCGCTGCTGAAAGGCCGGAGATCGCCGCTGAAGGCAGCACTTCTCGACCAGCGGCTGATCGCCGGGCTCGGCAATATCTATGTGTCGGAGGCGCTTTGGCGCGCCGGGCTATCGCCATTGCGCGAGGCGGGCACCATCGCCAAGGCTGGCAAGAAGGCCAGGGAGCAAAGCGAACGCCTCGCCGAGGCAATCCGCTCGGTCATCGCCGACGCCATCGCAGCCGGCGGGTCTTCGCTGCGCGACTACGTGCAGACCGACGGATCGCTTGGTTATTTCCAGCATTCTTTCGCCGTCTACGACCGCGAGGGCGGCCCTTGCCCCAAGCCCGGCTGCGGCGGTCACATCGAGCGCGTCGTGCAGAGCGGACGCTCGACCTTTTATTGCCGCACGTGCCAAGCCTAAGTTGGACCGAAGTCGAGCGAGGAGAAGCAGCTATGGCCTACGAAACAATCATCATGGAGACGCGCGGCAAGGTCGGGCTGATCACCCTGAACCGGCCAAAGGCGCTCAATGCGCTGAATTCCCAGGTGCTGGCCGAGCTGGTCGCCGCGGTGCAGGATTTCAGCGCCGATGCAGGCATAGGCGCCATGGTCGTGACCGGCTCCGAAAAGGCGTTCGCCGCTGGCGCCGACATTAAGGAGATGCAGGCGATCTCCTATGTCGACGCTTACAGCCAGGACTTCTTCGCCGGCTGGGAAGAGTTTACGCGAGTGCGGAAGCCTGTCATCGCGGCGGTGGCCGGCTATGCTCTGGGCGGCGGGTGCGAACTGGCGATGATGTGCGATTTCATCATTGCCGCAGACACGGCGAAATTCGGCCAGCCCGAAATCACGCTTGGCGTCATTCCCGGCATGGGCGGGTCGCAACGCCTGACCCGTTTCGTCGGCAAGTCCAAGGCGATGGACATGTGCCTGACCGGACGCATGATGGATGCCGCGGAAGCCGAGCGTTCGGGCCTGGTGTCGCGAGTCGTGCCTGCCGGCGAGCTCGTCGAGGAGGCCGTGAGGGTGGCGGCCAAGATCGCCGATCTCTCACTGCCATCGGTGATGATGGCGAAGGAAGCCGTCAACCGCTCCTATGAAACGACGCTTGCCGAGGGATTGCGGTTCGAACGCCGGCTGTTTCACTCGCTTTTCGCGCTCGAAGACCAGAAGGAAGGCATGGCGGCCTTCGTCGAAAAACGGAAGCCGAATTTCACCAACCGGTAGAGCGCCACCGGCTGGCGCGTGAAACCCGTCGCGCCAGCCAAAAAGAACGCCGGGCAGCGTTGACGCGCCGGAAAAGCTGAACTATAAGCCCCACCAACCGAGGCGGCCCCGTGGCTGCCCGTTTGTTTTTTGCGCCCTGCGGCATGCCGCATGCGCCGACCAGATCAGAAGAGAGGCATCATGGCCAATACATCCTCGGCCAAAAAGGCTACGCGCAAGATCGCCCGCCGCGCGGCGATCAACAAGAACCGCCGGTCGCGTGTCCGCACCTATGTGCGCCAGGTCGAGGAGGCACTCGCCTCCGGCGACAAGGCTGCCGCACAGGCCGCTTTCAAGGCCGCGGAGCCCGAGTTGATGCGCGCCGCGACCAAAGGCGTGATCCACAAGAACACTGCCTCCCGCAAAGTGTCGCGCCTCGCACAGCGTCTAAAAGTGCTGTCGGCCTGACATCCACTTCAGATTGATCTTCTTCGAACCCGGCCTATCGCGCCGGGTTTTTTCGTTTGCCGGCAAGTACTTAAAAAGAATACTCGGAAATAGCGTCGAACGCGGATTTCGCGGTTCGAAATGCTTTGCCGGCATATGTGTGCCGGCTGTTGGTCGACAGACATGAAAACGGCCGACCAAAAGACTCTCTGCCCTCAGAGATAATTGTTTTTTTTCAAATAGTTACAGACGGTCGTCCACAGCTTGTTCACATAGCCGCGAAGCGATGGGGGACAATTGGCTGTCAAGCGAATTATTTCAGAAAATTTCACGCCAGCCCGGCTTTTTCATATTCGCCGGAAAAGGGTTTGAATCACAATGGCTTTGTCAAAATACATCGTTGCGGCATGGCGGTCCGATCTGGCTACGCTGACCAGATTCCTTAAAAATCCGTTAGAGGTGGCCTTGCCCTATCCACAGCGATTTCGGTAATGTCGATCCATCGAAAGGGACGGGCCTCCAGCCCATAACCCAGCCTGAATCGGGCCAGCTTAAATCGGCGGGATTTGCGACGCGGATCAAGTCCGTGGACGGGTTGGTTTGCTCTTTTTCGGTACGGTAGGGGACTGGCGTAACTAGACATGGCAGCTCGACAGCGCGCCGGCGTTTTCGCCGGACGGTGTTGTATTGCCTGACATACCCAACGCGGACTGGCTTCATAGGCCGGCACCGGTTCTCCCTGGATAATGGGCGATGTTCATGTGCCGGCGGCGGCAACCGGGCATCGTAGCGAAGCGCAGTCGCCGGGACACGGATGCAGGAGGCGCATCCCCGGCGGAAAACAGGTACAAAGATAAGGAACTCGATCATGCAGAGCGGCGGCATCGAAAGGGAGCTCACAAGCGAACTCCCATTTCCAGGAAATCTGATCGGAGCAAGCGACATGGCGGCTTCCAGCGACGCGGAGCAGAAATTCGACCGGGTCAAGGCCCAGTTGAAGGCGCGGCTGGGCACCGAAGTCTATTCAAGCTGGTTCGGACGCATGAAGGTCGCGGAGGCTTCCAAGGGCATCGTCCGTATCTCGGTGCCGACCGCTTTCCTGCGCTCGTGGATCAACGGCCATTATCACGACCTCATCTCCGAGTTGTGGAAGCATGAGGACCCCGAAATCCTGAAGATCGAGATCGTGGTGCGCACGGCCACCCGCCAGGGGCGCAGCCATGTAGAGCCGGAATTGGCCCCGGCGCGCAAGATGACGCGGCAGACGCAAACGGCGCTCGCCGCCGGCACTGTAAGCCCCGGCAGGGTGGAGCGGTCCCCAGCGCCACGGCCGGGCGCCGCGGTCGAGAGCGAGTTCCGGCACAATGTGCTCGGTTCGCCGCTCGATCCGCGCTACACATTCGGCTCCTTCATCGAGGGCCCGTCGAACCGGGTAGCCTTCGCCGCCGCCAGGGCCGTCGCTGAATCGCAATCGAGCGCGGTGCGCTTCAATCCGCTTTTCCTGCACGCCACCGTCGGGCTCGGCAAGACACACTTGCTGCAGGCCATCGCCGCGGAATCGCTGAAGCAGAACCCCAAATCCCGCGTTGTCTATCTCACGGCGGAATATTTCATGTGGCGCTTCGCCACCGCGATCCGCGACAACAATGCGCTGACGCTCAAGGAGCAGCTGCGCGATATCGACCTGCTCATCATCGACGACATGCAGTTCCTGCAGGGCAAGTCGATCCAGCACGAATTCTGCCACCTGATCAACATGTTGCTCGACAGCGCCAAGCAAGTGGTCGTTGCCGCCGACCGGCCGCCGTCGGAACTGGAATCGCTCGAACCGCGGGTCCGCTCGCGTCTCAATGGCGGCGTCGCGCTCGAAATGTCGGCGCCCGATTTCGCCATGCGTCTCGGCATGCTTAAACTGCGCCTCGCCACCGCCAGGGCCGACGACGCATCGCTCGATATTTCGGAGGAAATCCTCAACCACGTCGCCCGCACAGTGACCGGCAGCGGACGCGAATTGGAAGGCGCCTTCAATCAACTGCTGTTTCGCCAGTCTTTCGAGCCGCAGATCACCATCGACCGCATCGACGAGATCCTCGGCCACATCTATCGCACGGGCGAACCGAAGCGGGTGCGTATCGAGGATATCCAGCGCATCGTCGCGCGCCACTACAACGTGTCGAAGACCGAATTGCTGTCCAACCGGCGCACGCGCACCATCGTCAAGCCACGGCAGGTCGCCATGTACCTGTCGAAGGTGATGACGCCGCGATCGTTGCCCGAGATCGGGCGGCGCTTCGGCGGCCGCGACCACACCACGGTGCTGCATGCCGTGCGCAAGATCGAGGATCTTTCCGGCAACGACAACACGCTGGCACAGGAACTCGAGCTGTTGAGGCGGCTGATCAACGACCAAGCCTGACCAGTTCGGTACGGGCAAGCCAGAACATCACTGAATTCAATGGCTTGCCTGTCCGGCCCTGGGCCTCAAACCGGCCGGTTGCGCTGCTTGGCGGCGATCAGGATTTCGGATTCATCCGATGGGTTCAGGGACTTCGCCGCCTTTATCCCCAGAAAGCCTCCGCCGCCGGCCCGAACCGGCGGCGCGGGCTTGCGTTTGCTGGTTTTTTCCTGTCAGTTTGGGTAGATTCTGAGCCTATTCAGACGTTTTTCGCGGGGCGCCGCCAGCCGGGGACCCGCTCATCCTTTCAAGCGAGCCTGTTTCGTCATGCGTGTTATCCTGGAACGGTCAAATCTCCTGAAATCGCTCAACCACGTCCACCGCGTGGTCGAACGGCGAAACACCATACCGATCCTGTCCAACGTGCTGCTCAGCGCCGAGGGCGCCAGTCTCGAAATGAAGGCCACCGACCTCGATCTCGAGGTGACGGAAGCAACGCCCGCCAAGGTCGAGCGCGGCGGCGCGACCACGGTTCCGGCGCACCTTCTCTACGACATCGTGCGCAAGCTCTCGGATGGCGCCGAGGTGATGCTGAAGACGGACGAGGACGGCAATGCCATGACGGTGACGTCCGGCCGCTCGAGCTTCCGGCTGCAATGCCTGCCGCAATCCGACTTCCCGGAGCTTTCGGCGGGATCTTTCTCACACATATTCCGCCTCGACTCGGTTGCCCTGAGGGGCCTGATCGAGAAGACCCAGTTCGCCATCTCCACCGAGGAGACGCGTTATTACCTGAACGGCATCTACCTGCACACGCATGAGGTCGGCGGCAAGCTGAAGCTGCGTTCGGTGGCGACGGACGGCCATCGTCTGGCGCGCGCCGAGATCGACGCGCCGGCGGGCTCCGAGGGCATGCCGGGCATCATCATTCCACGTAAGACGGTAAGCGAGCTGCAGAAGCTGGTCGATGATCCGGACGTTGCCGTCACCACCGAATTGTCGGATACCAAGATCCGCTTCACCATCGGCAGTGTCGTCCTGACCTCAAAGCTGATCGACGGCACCTTCCCGGACTACCAGCGGGTCATTCCGACCGGCAACGACAAGAAACTGATCATCGACCGCCAGAGCTTTGCCGCCGCCGTCGATCGCGTCTCGACCATTTCCTCCGAACGCGGACGGGCAGTGAAGCTGTCGATCAGCGAGGGTCAGGTGACACTTGCGGTCAACAATCCGGATTCGGGCAGCGCCACCGAGGAGCTTGCGGCCGACTATTCAGCCGACCCGATCGAGATCGGCTTCAACGCCAAATATCTGCTCGACGTTGCCGCGCAGTTGACCGGTTCGGAAGCCAAATTCATGCTGGCCGATGCCGGTTCGCCGACCCTTATCCATGACATGGCCGACGAAACCGCGCTCTATGTGCTGATGCCGATGCGGGTGTAGCCGTCGCGGCCTCATCATGTTCTGCCGCAGGACCGGCAGCGAGGACGATAATTTTTCGGCGACTTCCAGAGCAATCCAGGAAAAAGCGGTTTTCCGTCCCGAATTGCGTCAAAACAAGGAGATAGAACGGTTCTGCGTTTTCGTGAAACGAAGAGCCGGTCTATAGGCGGATAGCGGTTGCCGGCACAAACCTATATAAGTAAGTTAACGCTTACAAATTTTCGCAACTACGCGACGTTGGCTATAGATCTTGCGCCGGGCGCCGTGATCTTTTCCGGCGACAACGGCGCAGGCAAGACAAATCTCCTCGAAGCGATTTCGTTTTTGACGCCAGGACGCGGCCTGCGCCGTGCTCCTTACGCCGACGTCGCGCGCGAGGGCGGCGACGGCGGCTTTGCCCTGCATGCGCGGCTTGATGGACCTGACGGCCAGGTCGAGATCGGCACCGGCGTTTCCGGCGGCGACAGTGCCGGCGAAGGCGGCCGGCGGGTGCGGATCAACGGGGCTCCGGCGCGTTCGGCCGAGGACATGCTGGAATGGCTGCGCGTCGTGTGGCTGACGCCGGCCATGGATGCGTTGTTCACGGGACCGGCCGCGGATCGGCGGCGTTTTCTCGATCGGCTGGTGCTGGCGATCGATCCCGGCCATGGCCAGCGAGCGCTCGACTACGAGAAAGCGATGCGCGGCCGTAACCGGCTGCTGACGGAAGGCTCCCGGGACGATCGCTGGTTCGACGCGATCGAGACGCAGATGGCCGAAACCGGCGTCGCGATCGCCGCCGCGCGCGCCGAATTGGTGCGCCTTCTGGCCACCATGATCGACCGGCTGCCCGACAGCGGGCCGTTTCCGCAGGCCGACATCGGCCTTTCAGGCGATCTGGAGGCTGAGATCGTCACCGCCCCGGCGGTCGACGTCGAGGAGCGGTTCCGGCGGGCGCTTTCGGATGGCCGCGACCGCGACCGCGCTGCCGGACGCACGCTCGAAGGGCCGCATCGCTCGGATCTCGTGGTTCGGCATCGGCCCAAGGCGATGCCGGCCGAGCTCTGTTCGACAGGCGAGCAGAAAGCGCTGCTGGTCGCCATTGTGTTGTCCCATGCCAGGCTGACGGGCGAGATGTCGGGGATGACGCCGATCCTGCTGCTCGATGAGATCGCGGCACATCTCGACGGCGGACGGCGGGCGGCGCTGTTTTCGATCCTGGAGGAATTGAACTGCCAGGCTTTCATGACCGGAACCGATGCGGCGCTGTTTTCCAGTCTCAAGGGACGCGCGCAATTCCTAACCGTCGACCATGGTGCGGTTGGGCCAACCGAACACTCCTGACAAGCTTTTTCAGCCACTATATGGTCTGGCAATGACCCCTGCGCTCACCGCCGACGAGATCGAACGCTATGCCCGGCACATCGTGCTGCCCGAGGTCGGCGGCGCCGGTCAACAGAAGCTCAAGCAAGCGCGGGTTCTGGTCATCGGCGCCGGGGGGCTGGGCGCGCCGGTGCTGGAATATTTGGCCGCGGCCGGCGTCGGAACACTCGGCATCATCGATGATGACGCAGTCTCGCTCTCCAACCTGCAGCGCCAGGTTATTCACGGAACCGATACTGTCGGTATGCTGAAGACCGACAGCGCCAAGGCGGCAATCGCCCGGATCAATCCCAACACCAGCGTGGAAACGCACACATTCCGTCTGGCCGAAGACAACGCCCCTGCCCTCATTGCCCGCTATGACATCGTCGTCGACGGTTCCGACAATTTCGAGACCCGCTATGCGGTGGCCGACGCCTGCGCGGGCGAACGCAAACCGCTGGTGCATGCCGCGGTCGGGCGCTTCGACGGCTCGGTGACCGTGCTGAAACCATTCGAGGATGGCAAGGACGGCAGCCCCAACCCGGGTTATCGCGATCTGTTTCCGGAGCCACCGCCGCCGGGCATGGTGCCGTCCTGCGCCGAAGCCGGCGTGCTTGGCGCGCTGACCGGGGTCGTGGGCACGCTGCAAGCAATGGAAGCGATCAAGTTGATCACGGGTATCGGCGAGCCACTGGTCGGCCGGCTACTGCTTTATGATGCGCTGAGCGCGCGTTTCGAAACGATCCGCTACAAGAGAACCTGACCAGTGGATCAGGCCGAAACTGTCTCCGTTGCCCGGATTCACGCCGATTTCGAGCGCTGGGACGACCTACTCGCACTGATCCTGCTTGCCTTCGCCCCGATGGACGGCGTCATCGATCCTGCCTCCTCTGCGCACTTGCTCACCGTCGACGGTCTGCGCGACAAGGCCGGACGGGAAACCGGCTTCGTGGCCCTGGGCGGTGATAGGATCGTCGGCTGTGTCTTTGCTCTTGAAAGGACCGATAGTTTCTATATTGGCAAGCTCGCCGTCGCGCCGGACCGTCAGGGACAGGGCATTGGCCGGCGGTTGATGCAGACCGTCGAAGAGCTTGCGCTCAACCGGGGCAAACCCGCCATCGAGCTTCAGACGCGGATCGAGCTGACCGGGAATCATGCCGCCTTTGCCCGCCTCGGCTTCCACGAGACCAAGCGCACCGCGCATGAGGGCTACAGCAGGCCGACTTCGATAACCATGCGGAAGAGCCTTTCGTAAGCCTGAGCTTTCACTTGGAGCCTGCCCAGCATTGCGCTGCAATATAGCCGTCGCATCCCGATTGAATCGGGATAGGCTTTATCGAGAGCATGATCCCGAAGGCCGGTCCCATTTTTCAGGGTCATGCGCCGCATCAGGTCCTGAGCGGCAGGACGCGGTCCGGCGGGCGGTGACCGTCGACGAAGGCGCGGATGTTGATGATGACCTTCTCGCCCATGTCGATGCGGCCCTCGAGAGTCGCCGAGCCCATATGCGGCAACAGCACGACCTTGCCCCGGCCAGCGAGCTTGAGCAGCTTACTGTTCAGCGCCGGCTCGTGTTCGTAGACGTCGAGGCCGGCACCGGCGATCTTGCCGTCCTGGATCAGCTTGACCAGTGCTTCTTCGTCGATGATGTCGCCGCGCGCGGTATTGACGATATAGGCCGTGGGCTGCAGCAGCGCCAGCCGCCGCGCCGAAAGCAGGTGGAATGTCGCCGGGGTCGACGGACAATTGACCGAGATGATGTCCATGCGGGCCAGCATCTGGTCGAGGCTCTCCCAATAGGTCGCCTCCAGCTCGTCCTCGACAGCCGCCAGCACGCGATGCCGGTTGTGATAGTGGATCGACAGGCCGAAGGCCTTGGCCCGCCTGGCGACGGCGGTTCCGATGCGGCCCATGCCGACAATGCCGAGCCGCTTGCCCCAAATGCGCCGGCCAAGCATCCAGGTCGGCGACCAGCCGGCCCATTTCTTGTCGCCGGTGAGCACATTGGCGCCTTCCGCCAGCCGGCGCGGCACCGCCAGCATCAGCGCCATGGTCATGTCGGCGGTATCTTCGGTCAGCACGTTCGGCGTGTTGGTGACGGTAATGCCTCTCTTGGCCGCGGCCGCCACGTCGATCTTGTCGACGCCGTTGCCGAAATTGGCGATTAGCTTGAGATTGTCGCCGGCCTGGGCGATCAGCGCGGCGTCGATATGGTCCGTCACCGTCGGCACCAGCACGTCGGCTTCCTTGACCGCCGCGACCAGTTCCGGCTGCGTCATCGGCCTGTCCTCGACATTCAGCCTTGCGTCGAACAGCTCGCGCATGCGGGTCTCGACCGGGTCCGGCAGCTTTCGCGTGATGACCACGAGAGGCTTCTTTTTGCCTGCCATTGTTTCCCTCGTTGAGACCTCTTTAACCAAGACCGGCGAAACTGGAGCCGGTCGCGGTAGCCGATTTACTCATGTAACAAGCGGTGCCGCCGAAGACAAAGAAAAAGGGGCGCCAGAGCCGGCAGGCCAGCGCCGAAAGGAACGAAAGTGTCTGGTTTCGCGTCGCTCCGCCTGACCCTCAGCGCAGCATTTCTCGGCGCTCTCCTTTATTCCCCGCAGCTGGCCGCCCAGAGTGCGGCGGCACCCGCCCAGAGCGCCGTGACGCTCGGGCCGAGCGGCTTGCCTCTGCCGCGATTCGTCAGCCTGAAATCCGGCCGCGTCAACTCGCGCGTCGGTCCGGGCGCCAATTACTCGGTCGACTGGATGTATATGAAGGCCGGCCTGCCCATGGAGATCGTCCAGGAATTCGACACGTGGCGCCGTGTGCGCGACGCGGACGGCTCGGAAGGCTGGATCAACCAATCGCTGCTTTCGGGCCGGCGCACCGCGATCATCGCGCCATGGCAGCGCGGCAAGGGTGCTCAGATCAATCTTCTCAAGAGTCCCGAAAAGGATGCCGGTGTGGTGGCGATCGTCGAGCCCGGCGTCATGGGCACGATCAAATCCTGCGACGGCCAGTGGTGCGAAATGACGCTCGACGGCCACACCGGCTGGCTCGCCCAGTCGGCGGTCTGGGGCGCCTATCCAGGCGAGCGGGTCAAGAACTGACCCTCAGCATCGAGAGCTTCGGAGGCACTCGGGATCGGATAGCGACCGGCCTGATCCCGGCGCCGTACCCGAAGCGCCGTTGAAGTTCCTGGTCAGCGAGCAAGCAGGCGGTGTAACGGTCCGAGCCTTGAATCCAATCTTGGTATTCTCGCCCTATCCACGGCTCTCGGACCTCGCCGAAGAACTGTTCGACGCGACGGAGCGAATGCTGCCGATGGTTTCCGCGACACCGGTTTCGACCGGCGGTATGTAGCGATGCAATGGGCGGTCTGGTCGCATGTACCAGATCGCTGTCACTTAGCTGCCGATGCGGCCGAGGTGGGTATCCTGGAAACCGGTTGAAAGCTTCAGGCCGTAGCCCAGCGCGCGGTCGATGGCGATGTGGACAATCCAGACCAGGGCAATGGCTGTCGCCATGGTGTTGCCGAAGATACCTCCGGCAAACGCGAGCAACAGCGGGAAAATCAGCACATGCAAGGCATTATAGGCTGCGGCACCGACGCGCGGCCCGGCAAGGTAGCCCAGCATCGACAGGTCCGGCGCCAGGATGAGCAATCCGAACAGCCACCAGGAAACGCCGACCGATCCATAGAATACGACTGAGGCCACGGCCACGATGGCCCATTCCAACCGGATCGCCAAATCGAGGGGTTTCATCTCCCGCCAGTCATTCAGGGCGTTTGGGCCGCAGCCTCACCACGATGTCGACATTGGCGATCTCCATCCCCTCCGGCGGCTCGGGCAGGTTGGTGATCGTGACCGGGCCGTTGGCGATGTCGAATATCCGGTTCTCGCCTTCGACATAGAAATGGTGATGGTCGGAGGTGTTGGTGTCGAAATAGGTCTTCGCGCCCTCGACGGCGAGAATACGCAGCAGCCCCGCCTGGGTGAATTGGTGAAGGGCATTGTAGACGGTGGCCAGCGACACCGGCACGCCGGCGGCCACCGCCTCCTCGTGCAGTTCCTCGGCCGACAAATGGCGATCGCCCTTGGCGAAAAGCAGGTCGGCCAGCGCGATGCGCTGACGCGTCGGCCTCAGGCCGGCTTCACGAACCCGCTTGTCCACAGCGACATTTTCCTTCCGGCGGCCCCGGTCCATCTGGTCGTCCAAGCTCACAGTCCCGCTTCAAGATACGCCCAGAATGGCAAAAAAATGGATCTCTGCCAAAACCGGACCCCTGTCGACATATATTCTGTCGTCCGAACACGATCAATAGCGTGCATTGACCCGAGCAGACTGGCGGGTTAAGCGCAAACGCCGGTTTCCGGCCTGAAACAGATTGTGTTAGGACACCAACGACAAGGGCGCGCTACCGCCCGGGACAATAACGGGAAGAGATTGATGGCGGGTAACAAATCCAGCTACGACTACGACGAATTGCTGGCCTGCGCCCGCGGCGAGCTGTTCGGCCCAGGCAATGCCCAACTGCCTTATCCGCCGATGC
Organism: Mesorhizobium sp. M0587; assembly: GCF_040320945.1. Classification (NCBI taxonomy): domain Bacteria; kingdom Pseudomonadati; phylum Pseudomonadota; class Alphaproteobacteria; order Hyphomicrobiales; family Phyllobacteriaceae; genus Mesorhizobium; species Mesorhizobium sp. M0587. The sequence continues at coordinate 5,170 of NZ_JAMYQP010000029.1, read as the reverse complement.
TGATGTTCGACCGCATCACCGAAATCAGCGAGACGGGCGGCGCCTTCGACAAGGGCTTCATCCGCGCGGAATTCGACATCAAGCCGGACCTGTGGTTCTTTGCCTGCCATTTCATCGGCAATCCGATCATGCCGGGATGCCTCGGCCTCGACGCGCTGTGGCAATTGACCGGTTTCTATCTCGGCTGGCTCGGCGAACCGGGCAAGGGAATGGCGCTGTCGACCGGTGAGGTCAAGTTCAAGGGCATGGTCACGCCATCCGTCAAGAAGGTCGAGTACGGCGTGGATTTCAAGCGCGTGATGCGCGGCCGGCTGGTGCTGGGCATCGCCGATGGCTGGCTGAAGGCCGACGGCGAGCCCATATATGCGGCAACCGACCTCAAGGTCGGTCTGTCCAAGCAGTCGGCGGTCGCTTGACCGCAGTCCTGGCCGGTCCTCCGGCCAGCATCCCTGGAAGGAGTTGCGAATGAGACGTGTCGTAGTCACAGGCATCGGCATCGTGTCGTCGATCGGCAACAATGCCAATGAGGTGCAGACCTCGCTGCATGACGCCAGATCCGGCATCAGTTTCTCCGATTCCTTCGCCGAGCACGGCTTCCGCTGCCATGTCTGGGGCGCGCCGACACTCGATCCGACCGCCATGATCGACCGACGCGCGATGCGTTTCCTGTCGCAGGGCGCAGCCTGGAACCACGTCGCCATGGACCAGGCGATCGCCGATGCGGGCCTCGGCGAAAACGACATCACCAATGAGCGCACCGGCATCGTCATGGGCTCGGGAGGCCCTTCCACCCGCACCATCGTCGAAGCGGCCGAAACCACGCTCAAGAATGGCAGTCCCAAGCGTATCGGCCCCTTCGCGGTTCCAAAGGCGATGTCGTCGACCGCGTCGGCCACGCTGGCCACCTGGTTCAAGATCCACGGCGTCAACTATTCGATCTCTTCGGCCTGTTCGACCTCGGCGCATTGCATCGGCAATGGCTACGAACTTATCCAGTGGGGCAAGCAGGACATGGTTTTTGCCGGCGGCCACGAGGATCTCGACTGGACGATGTCGGACCTGTTCGACGCTATGGGAGCGATGTCGTCGAAATTCAACGACCGGGCATCTTCCGCTTCGCGCGCGTATGACGCCGATCGCGACGGCTTCGTCATCGCCGGCGGGGCCGGCGTGCTGGTGCTGGAAGAGCTCGATCACGCCAAGGCGCGCGGTGCCAAGATCTATGCCGAGATCGTCGGCTACGGCGCGACCTCGGACGGCTACGACATGGTTGCCCCTTCGGGCGAGGGCGCTGCGCGCTGCATGCGGCAGGCACTGTCGACCGTCACCACGCCGGTCGATTACATCAACACCCACGGCACCTCTACCCCGGTTGGGGATTCCAAGGAAATGGGTGCGATCCGCGAGGTGTTCGGCGAGAAGATGCCGTTCATCACCTCGACGAAATCGCTGACCGGCCATTCTCTGGGCGCTGCCGGCGTGCAGGAGTCCATCTATTCAATCCTTATGATGCAAGGCGGCTTCATCGGCGAAAGCGCCCATATCGAGACCCTCGATCCCGAATTCGAGGGCATGCCGATCGTGCGAAAGCGCATCGACGACGCCAGGATCGACACTGTTTTGTCGAATTCGTTCGGTTTCGGTGGCACCAACGCAACGCTGATTTTCCAGCGCTATTCCGCGTAAGACCAGCGTTTTTGTATAAGGATTGGCGGCCATGGACGGATTGATGAAGGGCAAGCGCGGGCTTGTCATGGGGGTCGCCAACGATCATTCGATCGCCTGGGGCATTGCGCGGAAACTGTCCGAACAGGGGGCGGAACTCGCCTTCACCTATCAGGGTGACGCCTTCGGCCGCCGGGTCAAGCCCCTCGCCGACAAGGTCGGCGCCTCGCTGGTCGTGCCATGCGATGTCGAGGACAGCGCTTCGGTCGCAGCCACGTTCGAGACCTTGGGCACGGCTTGGGGCGGACTTGACTTCGTCGTCCATGCCATCGGCTTTTCCGACAAGAACGAGCTGAAGGGCCTCTACGCCGATACCAGCCGCGACAATTTCATCCGCACCATGGTCATCTCCTGCTATTCCTTCACCGAAATCGCCCGCCATGCCGCCGCACTGATGAAGGACGGCGGCTCGATGATCACGCTGACCTATGCCGGTTCGGTTCGGGTCATGCCAAACTACAATGTCATGGGCGTCGCCAAGGCAGGGCTGGAAGCCAGCGTGCGCTACCTGGCCAACGACTATGGCCCGCGCGGCATCAGGGTGAACGGCATATCGGCGGGACCGGTGCGCACGCTTGCCGGCGCCGGCATCTCAGACGCGCGCCACATGTTCTCGTATCAGCAGCGTAACTCGCCGCTGCGCCGCACGGTGACAATCGACGAGGTCGGCGGCTCGGCGCTTTATCTGCTGTCCGATCTCGCCTCAGGCGTCACCGGCGAAATCCACTATGTCGATTCCGGTTATCACATCGTCTCGATGCCGACCCTCGACGAGTTGAAGCAGACGGACAGCGCGCGCGACTAAAGCCCGACGCCCCTGAACCGGATTCAGGCGAAAGGTTTCGTCCCAAACCGGGAATCACTGCTGGACGACATGCATCAGGACGCGCGGGGAAATATTCTTTTCTCCAGTAAAAAAATAATCCCTTCCGATAAAATTGGAAGCATTCGCGGAAACCCATTTTAAGAGGATATCCGCTACGAAGTCCCGCAGTTTGGGGACGTCTCAATGCCTTCCGTCAGCAACCCGAAGCGAACACCGGTGTTCCGACTGCTCACCATAGCAAGCTCGGGTATCGGCAGTTTCGTTCTCGGAATCTGGGGCCTGAAATACGGTCTCGGCGATGGCTTCACCGGCATACCGGCCGGCATGATGGTCGTGGTTATGGCCGCGCTTTGCGCGTTGGCAGCGTCGGTGGCGGCAATGTCCTTCTTCGCCGGCGTCGATGAATCTGCGGATTTTGTCTTCAACGAAACCCATTTCGACAAGCTGACCGGCCTTCTGGCGCGCCCGGCGATGGTCGGCAAGATCGCCGAGGCGGCATGCGCGACAAGCCGGACCGGGGAACCGGTGTTCCTGATCGACATAGACATCGACCGGTTCAAACAGATCAACGATGCGATCGGCTACAGCCAGGGCGATGAGCTGATCCGCGCTTTCACCAAACGGCTGCAGACATGCATGCCGGAGCGCGCGCTGATCGGACGCATCGGCGCCGGCGAATTCGCGGTGCTGCTCCCGGACCATCAGATCCGGGGGACGATAGAGAGCATAATCGAGAGGCTCATCGACGAGATGATGGAGCCTTATGAACTCAGCAGTCACCAGCAGTCGGTGAGCCTGTCGGTGGGAATCGTGGCTATGCCCAAGGACGGCATCGATCCGATCCTGATCCTGCGCCGCTCCAACCTGGCGCTGCAGAACGCGCGCGCCCGCGGGGTCGGCAATTGGTCGGTCTTCGACGGCGAGATGGGGCGCGTGGCCGATTATCGCCAATGGGTCGAATCCGAGCTGCACACCGCCTTCGAACGCGGCGACTTCGATCTTCACTATCAGCCGCAACTCGACCTGCCGACCGGCCGTATCGTCGGCTACGAAGCACTGATCCGCTGGAACCATCCCGAACGCGGCATGATCCCGCCCATGGAGTTCATCCCGATCGCCGAGGAGACGGGCATGATCAACCCGATCGGCGAATGGGTTCTGCGCAGGGCCTGCAGCGACGCCCGCCATTTGCCGGACGACTGCTTCGTCGCCGTCAACATCTCGCCGGTCCAGTTCATGACAAAGGATTTCATCGGCACCGTGCGCGACACGATGACGGCCACAGGCATCAAGCCGTCGCGGCTGGAGTTGGAAGTCACCGAGACGGCGATGATGCAGGATCGTGACCGTGCCGCCGCCATTCTGAAACAGCTTGCCGAGATGGGCATCTCCGTTGCCGTCGATGATTTCGGCACCGGCTATTCCAATCTGAGCTACCTGATCGACTTCTCGTTCGGCAAGCTGAAGATCGACCGCTCCTTCGTCAGCCGCATCGATACCGATTCCAGCTCCGGCGCGGTCGTCTCGTCCATTGTCGGGCTTTCTCGCGCGCTCGGCGTCAGTATCATTGCCGAAGGCGTCGAGACCGAGAGCCAGGCGACGCTGCTTCGGGCAGCCGGCTGCGAAGTGGTGCAGGGCTACCTGTTCGGGCGGCCGGCGCCGCTCAAGATCGGGATCGAGGCTGGGCCAGTTGCCGAAGCCACGCGCCGCGTCGGCAATCTGCACTAAGATCAGGCGGCGTTGCATCACCGCCGCGCGGAAACAACCTTGAACAGGCCGTCGCGGGCAAGCTCCGCATGGCTGGCAAAGGCGGCGGAAAGCACCGGTTCGTAGGGAAGCTGGCGGTTGGCGACCATGAACAGCCGGCCGCCGGGCTTCAGGGCCTTGGCCGCAGCGCGGATCATGCCGGCGCCGATCTCTGGCTCGGCCGCGCGGTTGCGGTGAAACGGCGGGTTCATGGCGATCGCGTCGTAGCGGCGCTCGACCGGTTCGGCGATGAGATCCGTCCAGAAGAAATTCCTGGCGATCGATTGGCCAACCCCGGCCAGATTGAGCTTCGCGGCTTCCAGCGAGGCGAAGTCCGCCTCATGAAGGTCGAGCGTTGAAATGCCGGGTGAGCGCGCGGCGACCTCGGCCGCGACATAGCCCCAGCCGGCGCAGAAATCGGCAATATTGCCGCGCAGATCGCCAGGCAGGTTCTCCACCAACAGTTTTGAGCCGGCATCGATCCGGTCGAAGGAAAACATGCCGGGCGCGGTATGGAAGCGGCCTTCCACCAGCAAGGCGGGATTGGCGGCGCGCAGTGCCTTCGCGGCTGCGGGATCGGCGGGGCGGCGTAGCCAGAAGGCAATGCCGTGATATTTCGGCAGGTGGCCATCGAGCGGTACAAGCTCATCGATGCGCTTGCGGAGGCTGGCGACGCCGTCGTCCTTGCCGCCGGCGACGACGATCAATCCACCCGGCGCCACGCGCTCAAGCGCATCGGCGACGCGCAGTTCGTTCTGGCCGCGATGGCGGCCAACGAGCACCAGCGCCGCGTCAAATCCATCGCCTTCCGCCAGCGGCGTGACTGCGAACCCCGCGGCCTGCAACGCACGAAAATCCGGTCGAAAACCTTGC